>JAFXGX010000107.1 GCA_017536695.1 Bacteroidaceae bacterium
CAATAACAGCAACAGGATAATCCACCGCTCAAACATCCCCCATTCTTTATCCTTATTTGCCGCTAACAACAACTGTTGCTCACACAGTGCCGGTTTATTTTTGAAAATTACTCTTGCAATGGTATTTGTATGCTTTGTCATTCTATATTTGCAAGGTCATTGGCTCGTTCATCCTTTAGCGGCCCGCACGGCATGAGTTTAACCCATGCTGCGTGCGACCAACCGCTAATGAACTCGCCGATAACAAAACTAAAGTTTTGTCATTCTGGAGCGAAGAGTAACGGAGCGAAGAATCTCAAAATCGAGCTACTGTTCAGAGGAATAATATATAAATAATTCCCCTTTTTAGACTGGCAAAATTATATGCGTGGAAACGAAGGCCCTCAGAATTTAACGTTGAGCCATGGTTTCCGTATTCGTGGGCGAGGGAGATAACCTTGGGAAAGCACAAGATAAAAAAATAGAACCGTAAAAAACGGTTCTATTCGGTGGGCCATCTTGGGCTTGAACCAAGGACCTCCAGATTATGAGTCTGTTGCTCTAACCAACTGAGCTAAAAGCCCGAGTATCTCTTACGAAATACTTTGCAAAGGTATGCTATTTTCCTTTACATTGCAAATTTTTTATGCTAAAAAATGTAATCGAGGCTCAAGCACCCTGCACAAGGGTGCTTGCCGCCTATCGGATTTACTTCTTCGGATGTGCTATCAGGTACTCTGCAATCTGCACGGCGTTGAGCGCAGCACCCTTCTTTATCTGGTCGCCGACAATCCACATGAGGATGCCGTTAGGGTTGGTGATATCCTTGCGGATACGGCCAACATACACAGGGTCCTGACCTGCCAGGAAGAGCGGCATCGGATAGACCTTCTCTTCGGGGTTGTCCATGAGGATGAGGCCTTCGCCCTCGGCGATTGCACAACGCACCTCCTCCACTGAAAGAGGACGCTCTGTCTCAATCCACAATGACTGTGAGTGAGAGCGCAATGCAGGTACGCGTACGCACTGTGCACTGACCTCAATGTCGCTGTGCATAATCTTGCGTGTCTCGTTGTACATCTTCATCTCCTCCTTTGTGTAGCCGTTCTCGGTAAAGACGTCAATCTGTGGAATGACATTGAAAGCCAACTGATATGCAAACTTCTCTACTGTAGGCTCCTCGCCGGCGAGCACCTGACGGTACTGCTCATAGAGCTCGGCCATAGCAGCGGCACCTGCACCGCTGGCAGCCTGATAAGTCGATGCGTGGACACGCTTGATATGTGAGAGGTTCTCGATAGCCTTGAGCGCTACGACCATCTGTATTGTTGTGCAGTTGGGGTTGGCGATGATGTTGCGTGGGCGGTTGTAGGCATCGGTAGGGTTTACCTCGGGAACCACCAAGGGCACATCGCCGTCCATGCGGAATGCGCTTGAGTTGTCAATCATCACTGTTCCATGCTTGGTAATAGTCTCGGCGAACTCCTTTGAGACGCTGCCGCCTGCCGACACGAAAGCATAGTCGATACCCATGAAGTCATCGTTGTGTTTCAGTTCCTTGACAACATAGTCCATGCCACGGAAGTTATACACCTGCCCTGCGCTGCGAGCCGAGCCAAAGAGCACCAGCTCATCGAACGGGAAATTTCTCTCATCAAGGACGCGAAGGAACTCCTGTCCTACCGCTCCGCTGACACCTACGATTGCTATTTTCATTGTATATGGTAATAATTAGATTTTCAATATTATATTATCGGGTGCAAAATTACGTAAATTTTGAATATCTATGCTCCTCTGTTGCCATTTTTTTGTATTTTCGCTGTCTAAAATGCTAATATGACGGTATAATATGGCTGACAACTGGTTACAACGCGGTACATTGCTGCTTGGAGAGGAGAAACAGGAGAGGTTGAGACGGGCGCACATCCTTGTAGTGGGCCTGGGCGGCGTCGGCTCATGGGCTGCCGAGATGCTATGCAGGGCAGGCGCGGGTGCAATGACGATTGTCGATGCCGACGTAGTGGATATAACCAATATCAACCGTCAGATGCCGGCACTGGCCGGCACCGTCGGAATGCCCAAATGCGATGTTGTCGCAGGGCGGCTGAAGGCGATAAACCCCGATATTGACGTAACGGTAAAACAGCTGTTCATTAATAGCGAGAACATCCCGGCAATGTTCGATGAGGGGAATTTCGACTTTGTGGTGGATGCCATTGATACGCTAGAACCCAAAGGGGCACTCATTCGCGAGTGCTGGGCACGAGGCATAAGGGTTATCTCAAGCATGGGTGCAGGCGCAAAGTGCAACCTTGCCGACATACGTCAGGGCGACCTGTGGAAGAGCGAGCACTGCACTCTGGCAAAGAACGTGCGCCGTCTGCTGCGCGATGCGCGTGGCAAGCACAAGCTCCCTGTCATATACAGCATGGAAGAGCCACGCAAGAGCGCCATACGCCCCAATCCCGATGGGGGCAAGCCCATCATCGGCTCACTCGCATACTTCACCGCAGCCTTCGGCTGCCACATAGCAGAATACGTAATAAAGGAGATATGATTCAGATAGATAACCTCACCAAGAGCTTCGGTAACCTTCAGGTGCTGAAAGGGGTGAGCCTCAGCATAAAGAAAGGCGAGGTAATAAGCATCGTAGGACCCAGCGGAGCAGGCAAGACCACTCTGCTGCAGCTCATAGGCACGCTTGACAAACCGAGTGGCGGGAGCATACGCTTCAACGGGGAGGAACTTGGTAAGATGAGCGATAGCCGTCTCGCAACATTCCGCAACAGGCACATCGGTTTCGTTTTCCAGTTCCACCAGCTGTTGCCCGAGTTTACGGCACTCGAGAACATAATCATCCCCGCGCTCATAGCAGGACGCAAGCGCAAGGAGGCTGAAGCCGAGGCCATGGAACTGTTGCGCATAATGGGCATTGAGCAGCGCGCACAGCACAAGCCGTCCGAGATGTCGGGAGGCGAGAACCAGCGTGTAGCCGTTGCGCGCGCACTCATAAACCGCCCCGACGTGATACTTGCCGATGAGCCGTCGGGCAGCCTCGACAGCCACAACAAAGAGGAACTGCACAGACTCTTCTTCGACCTGCGCGACAAGCTCGGGCAGACATTCGTCATCGTTACCCACGATGAGAGCCTTGCCGCATTTACCGACCGCACAATAAGAATGGTAGACGGAGTAATTGAGACTGAAAATGTTAAATGAAGTTAATTCGGGGTACCCTCTTTTTACTTTTTACAATAGTCAATGTCATAATGTCGGATGATGAGCTATAAGCTCGTTGTTTTTCAATGTTTGTCTCTACTGCCTCCGCACGCGGGGGCAGTACTGATAAACGGGGGTAACTGAATTGAACATAACGACCGATAACATGAAAAAGATTCTTATTTGCATTGTAGCTGCAATGATTGCTACAGTATCAATGGCACAGGAGCGCCGCGGTGAACAGCGCCAGCGCCGTGAGTTCAACCCCGAGGAGATGGCTGTGCGCCAGACCAACAGCCTCAACGAGGTGCTGCAACTCGACAGCATCCAGTATCAGGCAATCATGCTAATGAACTATGCTGACGCGATAACCATGCAGGACAGCATCAAGGCTCGACGCGAGCGTCAGGAGAAGATGCGTCAGGAGGGCAAGAGACCCGAACGTACGCGCCCAAGCGAGGAGCAGATGAGGGCAATGAAGGAGCTGCGCGAACAGCGGGAGCAGGTACGCAACGAGCAGATGAAAGCCATTCTTACACCCGAGCAGTTCGAGAAGTACCTGAAGTACACACAGGAGCAGAGCAAGAAGATGCGCCAGGGAGGCGGTCAGCGCGGTAACCGCGGTGGCAACAGAATGCCAAGAAGATAAAAACACATAACAACATCCATGCCCGCAAGGGCACACAGAAGAGGTTGACCCGGAAAAATGAATGGGTCAACCTCTTCTGCTCGCGCGGTTTTGAGATCCCTCGTCGCTCACGCTCTGTCGGGATGAAAGAACACGATGTATTCTATTTTTTATTTTTCGTTCCAGCGGATGTGCCATCCGCTGGTGTTGAGGTAGGGGTTTGCAACCCCTTTGTTCTATCGGGTCGCAGACCCTGATACTCGTTAACAGCGGATAACATATCCGCCGTGACGGATCAACCTCTTCTGCTTTAAGGATAGATAAAATCCATTCCTCGTGCGGTTCAGTGAATCTGTTTTTCTCCTTTTTGACAGCACGGGACATCGCCCGTGCAAAACAAAAAAATCCTCCTATTTAAAATAATATATTATTTTAGGGGAAAAGCCGGAAAATCTCTTTTCATTTTTTTTATTTTTTTGGTGCAATTATACGGGAAACTTTCATACTTTTGCGCCAAATTTGAACAATAGGCAACAGGTGCCTACAAAACAAAGGAGAGAGATTATTGATATGCAGAAGAATTTAGTTATTGTCGAGTCACCGGCAAAAGCAAAGACAATCGAGAAGTTCCTTGGCAAGGATTACAAGGTTATGTCGAGTTACGGTCACATATGCGACCTCAAGAAAAAGGAGTTCAGCATAAACACCGATACTTTTGAGCCTGAGTATGAGATACCGACCGAGAAGGAGAAGCTTGTAAGCACTCTCAAGAGTGAGGTCAAGAAAAGTGACATCGTGTGGTTGGCATCCGATGAGGACCGCGAGGGAGAGGCCATCAGCTGGCACCTTTACACAGTACTTGGACTGACGCCCGAGAAGACAAGACGCATTGTATTCCATGAGATTACGAAGAATGCCATTCTGAATGCTATCGAAAATCCCCGCGAGATTGATACCAATCTCGTATATGCCCAGCAGGCACGCCGTGTGCTTGACCGTATTGTCGGTTTCAAGCTGTCGCCCGTGCTTTGGCGCAAGGTCAAGCCAGCACTCTCGGCCGGCCGCGTGCAGAGCGTCACAGTGCGTCTCATCGTGGAGCGTGAACGCGAAATAAACAAGTTCACGACCGAGAGCGGCTACCGCGTGACAGCACAGTTCATATTGCCGTCGAACGAGATCCTCAACACAGAACTCTCAAGACGTTTCAAGACAAAGGAAGAGGCCGTAGCCTTCCTTGAGTCGTGCAGGGATGCCGAGTTCGTAATCGATGACGTAAGCACAAAGCCGCTCAAGAAGAGCCCCGCAGCACCCTTTACCACATCTACACTGCAACAGGAGGCAGCGCGCAAGCTCGGCTTTACAGTATCGCAGACCATGATGGTAGCCCAGAGACTGTATGAGTCGGGTTACATCACATACATGCGTACCGATTCGGTAAACCTCTCATCGCTCTGCATAGGCTCATGCAAGAGTGTAGTGACCGAGATGTACGGCGCTGACTACCACAAGAGCCGTAACTACTCGACAAACTCAAAGGGCGCCCAGGAGGCACACGAGGCAATACGCCCTACATACATGACAAACACCACCATAGAGAGCACAATCCCCGAGAAGAGACTGTATGAGCTCATATGGAAACGTACCATAGCATCGCAGATGGCCGATGCACAGGTAGAGAAGACTACCGTAAACATCTCTATCAGCGGCCATAGCGAGTCATTCATAGCAACCGGCGAGGTTACCGTATTCGACGGTTTTCTTCAGGTATACCGCGAGAGCAGCGATGATGAGAACGCAGTCGACGCATCCGCAATACCTGCCGTACACAAGGGCTATGCTCTGACAGCCAAGGAGATTGTGGCTACAGAGCGTTTCACACAGCATCCGCCACGCTACACCGAGGCGAGCCTCGTACGCAAGCTCGAGGAGCTTGGAATTGGCCGTCCTTCGACATACGCTCCTACAATCAGCACCATACAGCAGCGTGGCTACGTGGAGAAGGGCAACAAGAGCGGCACGCAGCGCAAATATGACATCATAACACTGAAGAACGGCAAGCTGACCGCGAAGGAGGGCAAGGAGACTGTCGGTGCAGAAAAAGCGAAGCTGATGCCTACGGACATAGGCATTGTTGTGAACGATTTCCTGCTCGAGTTCTTCCCCGAGATTATGGACTACAACTTCACGGCAAACGTCGAGAAGGAGTTCGATGAGATTGCCGACGGCAAGAGGCATTGGGCCGAGCATATCACGGAGTTCTACAAGGAGTTCGAACCCAAAATAGAAAGCATCATACAGACAAAGAACGAGTATAAGGTTGGCGAGCGGGTACTCGGCAATGACCCCAAGAGCGGCAAGCCCGTATCGGTAAAAATCGGCCGTTTCGGCCCTATTGTCCAGATAGGCTCTGCAAGCGATGAGGAGAAACCGCGCTTTGCGCAGATGAAACCCGGACAGACACTCGAAACCATAACCCTCGAAGAGGCATTGGAACTGTTCAGTCTTCCACGCACATTGGGCGAGTACGATGGCATTACCGTATCTATCGGTGCCGGCCGTTTCGGACCATATATCAAGCATGGCAATGCCTATGTCACACTGCCCAAGACACACGACCCGCTGACAGTGACATTTGAAGAGGCCGTCGTGCTCATCGAAGAGAAGCAGAAGGCCGAGGCACAGCGCATCATAAAGAAGTTCGATGAGAAACCCGAGCTTCAGGTGCTCAACGGGCGATTCGGACCATATATCGCATACAACGGCAGCAACTACAAACTGCCCAAGAGCGTAACACCCGTCGAACTGACGCTTGAGGAGTGCATGGAGATAATCGAAAAGCAGCAGGAGGGCGGCGGCAAGGCTCCTGCAAAGAGAAGATACACAAAGAAAAAATAAAATGACACGAATCTTCCTACTCGGTTACATGGGAGCGGGCAAGACTACGCTGGGACGTGCTCTTGCCACAGCGCTCGGATTGCAGTTCATAGACCTTGACTGCTACATTGAGGAGCGTTTCCGCAAGACAATATCGCAGATATTCGCCGAGAAGGGAGAAGAGGGGTTCCGCGACATCGAGAGACGTATGCTCCACGAGGCGGGAGAGTTCGAGGATGTCATAATATCCACTGGCGGAGGTACACCGTGCTTCTTCGACAATGTGGAGTACATGAACAGCCAGGGAACGACGGTCTTCCTTGACGTGCCTGTGGAGAGGCTCTTCATCAGGCTGAGTATCGCGCGTCACAAGCGCCCGCTCATCAAGGAGAAGAACGATGAGGAGCTGCGCACGTTTATTGCTGAACAGCTCGGCAAGCGATTGCCGCACTACAGCAAGGCCACCCACACGTTCAGGGCCGACAAGCTGGAAGACAAGAGACAGATTGATATGTCGGTAGAGGCTTTTCGCCGACAATTAGGGATATAAATTGCTGGTTACTAACCGTTTCAAACACCACAAACATGAGAAAATGGCGCATTGAAGATTCGGAGGAACTGTACAACATCAACGGATGGGGTGCTTCCTATTTCAGTATCAACGAGAAAGGCAACGTGGCAGTAACGCCCAAGAAGGATGGCGTACAGATTGACCTGAAGGAGCTTATGGATGAGCTCCAGCTGCGCGATGTCGCTGCACCTGTACTTCTGCGATTTCCCGACATCCTTGACAACCGCATCGAGAAGATTGCCGGCTGCTTCAAGATTGCAGCAGAGGAGTACAACTACAAAGGCGAGAGCTTTATCGTATACCCAATCAAGGTAAACCAGATGCGTCCTGTGGTCGAGGAGATTACAAGCCACGGAAAGAGATACAACATCGGTCTCGAGGCCGGCTCAAAGCCCGAGCTGCATGCCGTCATAGCAATGAACACCGACAGCGACTCGCTCATCATATGCAACGGCTACAAGGATGACAGCTACATTGAATTGGCTCTTCTTGCACAGAAGATGGGCCGCCGCATATTCCTTGTGGTGGAGAAACTCAACGAGCTGAAACGAATAGCGAAGATAGGCAAGCGCATGGGTGTGCGCCCCAACATTGGTATACGCATCAAACTCGCCAGCGAGGGTAGTGGCCGCTGGGAAGAGAGTGGCGGCGACGCAAGCAAGTTCGGCCTCACGTCGAGCGAACTGCTCGAGGCGCTTGAGATACTCGAGAAGTATGACATCAAGGATTGTCTGCGTCTCATCCACTTCCACATAGGAAGCCAGGTGACACGCATCCGCCACATCAAGACAGCACTGCGCGAGGCTTCGCAGTTCTACGTACAGCTGCACAAACTGGGTTATAATATCGAGTTTACCGACATTGGCGGAGGCCTTGGAGTGGACTATGACGGTACACGTTCATCAAGCAGCGAGAGCAGTGTCAACTACTCAATCCAGGAGTATGTGAACGACGCCATCTACACCATGGTCGACGCGGCCGACAAGAACGGCATCCCTCATCCGAACATCATTACCGAGAGCGGACGCTCTGTATCGGCACACCATGCCATACTGGTGTTCGAGGTTCTTGAGACGGCGGCACTGCCGCAGATGGATGAGGAGTGGGAGGTTGCGGCAAACGACCACGACCTGGCAAAGGAACTCTACAAGATTTGGTGCGAGCTCGACCAGCGTACGATGCTCGAGGCGCTGCACGACGCACAGCAGATTCGTGAGGAGGCACTTGAACTCTTCAGCCATGGCATTGTAGACCTCAAGACCCGCGCACAGATTGAGAGCATGTTCTGGAGTGTCATCCGCGAGATTCTTTCCATTGCGAAGAACATGAAGCATGTACCCGATGACTTCCGCAAGCTCCCTAAACTGCTTGCCGACAAGTACTTCTGTAACTTCTCGCTTTTCCAGAGCCTGCCCGACAGCTGGGGTATCAACCAGTTCTTCCCCATCATGCCAATACACAGGCTCGATGAGCGTCCCGACCGCAGTTGCACCATCCAGGACATGACCTGCGACAGTGACGGCAAGATTACCGACTTCATCAACTACAACACCAAGGCCGACTCGCTGAAGGTACACAAGCTGAAGTCGACAGAACCATACTACCTTGGCGTGTTCCTTGTGGGTGCATACCAGGAGATTCTGGGCGACATGCACAACCTTTTCGGCGACACCAATGCGGTGCACATCAGTGTCGATGACAAGGGCTACAGCATTGATAAGATTATCGACGGCGAGACCATTGCCGACGTGCTGGATTATGTGCAGTATGATGCACGCAAGCTCGTGCGTACACTCGAGCGTTGGGTAACAAGCGCAGTCAAGGAAGGCAAGATAAGCCTTGAGGAGGGCAAGGAGTTCCTCTCGAACTATCGCTCGGGACTCTACGGATACACATACCTTGACTATTGATGAAAGAGAAAATAACAGTCATAAAAGTAGGAGGGAAGATTGTCGAGGAGAGCGAAAGCCTCGGCAATCTTCTCGACCGTTTTGCAGCCATAGCCGGGCATAAGGTGCTCATCCATGGCGGGGGACGCTCGGCGACACGCATGGCCGAAAGGTTAGGTATAGAGAGCCGCATGGTCGACGGCCGCCGCATAACGGACAGCGACACCCTGCAGGTGGTAACGATGGTGTACGGCGGGCTTGTGAACAAGAATATCGTGGCACAGCTGCAGGCACGCGGCACAAACGCATTGGGGCTGACAGGTGCCGACTGTAACATAATAAGGGCACACAAACGCCCTGTCAATAGCATAGATTATGGGTTCGTGGGCGATGTGGAGTATGCCGACGGCAATATGCTCGCCACACTCATCGGACAAGGCATAACACCTGTTGTGGCTCCTTTGACACATGACGGCAAAGGCAACCTTCTGAACACCAATGCCGATACAATGGCAGCCGAGACAGCCAAGGCCCTTGCAGAGCATTATGATGTAACGCTCATCTACTGCTTCGAGCATCCGGGAGTGATGCGCGACCCCGAGGAGGCAACGAGCCTCATCGCCACCATTACACGCGAGAGCTACCGTGCACTGCTTGCCGACGGCACAGTGAGCGGAGGCATGATTCCAAAGATTGACAACGCATTCAACGCCATTGAGAGCGGTGTTAAGGAGGTTATCATAACCCGCGCCGACGCCATTGACGGCACTCAAGGCACACATATAATTGCGTAAAAGGCATAGAGCACCGAGAATGACGCTCAAGAAAAGTATTATCATACATCCGCGCTTAGGCAGAATAATAGTGACGCGCAACCCCAGGGCGCGCAACATAATCATGCGTGCACGTCCCGATGCCATACACGCAACTATCCCCGTACATGCCACGGAGACCGACCTTGAGAAAGCTTTGACCCAATGTGGCGACAAACTGTTGAGAACTCAGGAGGGAAAGAGAGAGAAGCCCATAAACGTGGAATTCTCGATTGAGGCACCCAATTTCAGGCTGAACGTAAATGAGTGTAATACTGCAAAGATAAAAGTCACAGGCAACAGCGGGACTTACACACTGCATTGCCCCGAAGGTACCGACTACTGCGATGAGGCTGTACAGCAGATGTTACGCAACGGCATAAAGGCAGCCATGAAACATTGTGAAAGCATTGTGTTGCCAATGCGTCTGAAGACACTTGCCGAGAAACATGGCTTTACATACGGCAGATGTACCGTGCGCGATGTGAGTTCCCGATGGGGTAGTTGTACGTCAACCGGGAACATTAGTCTTAACATCCGTCTTATAACACTGCCTGACAGGCTCATAGACTACGTTCTGTTGCACGAGCTGTGCCATACCGTAGAGATGAACCACAGCGATAGATTCTGGGCGCTCATGGACCGTCATACAGCCCCCGCCCGCGCCAAGGCTCTGCGTGCCGAACTGAAGGAGTACAATAAATAGAGGCGAAAACCAAAGTTCCCGCCTCTAATTTATTCAGCAACCGGTATTGTCAAAGAATAAATCCCTTCCCGTTTCACAACTCTCATGCCATGGAACAGGCACTGGGGGCAGTGACCTGTGCAGTTTTACCGCTAAATATACCGACAATGCACCGAAGAACATGAATGTGAATATCTCCGAAGCAATAACAGCCTCCGAGGGCATATACTCATTAAGCAGTTCCTTCTCATCGGTCGGTCCGAGAAGCAGCATCATTATTGTAGCAATTGTGTTGTTCAGCACATGACCCACAATGACAGACATGAGGCTGCCTGTGCGATAGTAAATCCATCCGAACACTACACCGAGCAGAGTCGCATAGACAACCTGTACCGGGTTCATATGGAAGATACCGAACACCAGTGCAGCAGCGATAATCGCAGCCCAAGGAGAGCGCATCCTGCGCATCATATATCCCTGGATGGCGCCGCGGAACATGACCTCTTCGAGCAACGGGGCAAGCACCGAGATTGTAAAGGCGCCCATGACTGTATGGGTAAGCCCGTCAAACTCATTCTCCAGCAAGTCTTCAAGGGGAAGCCACTGTACCAGCACGTTGAATGTCGGTATCACGGTAAAGACCAGCGCCGTAGAGAGCAGCAGGGGCCTGAAGGCTATTGAAGTGAAAAGGCTCTTGCGTAATCTGAACAATTTTGTCACATGTATGAACAGAAGCATGGCTGCAGCCGAGATGAACATGCCAATAGCCATTGCATCAATCTTGTGCGCCTTGATGACAGGGTTTTCAATCAATGCATCCACATTAGAGAATATACCTGGGCTCAATGAACCATTGATTATATAATAGACCAGGTAGCCGGCCATGGCCTGCAACAATGAATACACAACCAACAGCAGAGCAATTACACCTGCTGTCCTTAGAAAATTATTCATATAGATATTATTTTTATATTCCACGTCTTACCCTTGCCACATCAACGCCAATCTGTAGTTTAAGGGCATCGATACTGCCGAATTTTACCTCGCCACGCAGACGGCGCACAGGCTCCACGGTGATTTCCGTGCCATAGATATCCCCACTGAAATCGAGCAGGTGCACCTCAATGCTGCGAAGCATGCAGTCGCGCACCGTAGGGTTTGTACCGATGTTCATTACGCCTTTTATGCGCTCGCCATTGAGCAAGGCGTCAACTTCGTATACACCATTGGACGGCAGCAGTTTCATCACTTCGTCGGGCTGTATGTTAGCGGTCGGGAAACCTAAACCGCGACCAATGCAGGCGCCCTTGATGACCGTCCCGCTGAATCGGTAGGCATGCCCGAGCAGAGCATTGGCTGCCGTAAAATTTCCGTCGTTCAGCGCCTTACGCACAACGGTAGAACTTACCTTGCCCCCATCCATGGTATATGGTAACAGGCGCATCACTTCAATGCCGAGTTCCTTGCCATACGCGGCATACTGCTCAAAGCCTTCGCCCTCGCACGGCTTGCCGAAGTGGTGGTCGTACCCCACACCGAGGAGCCTTACCCCAATAGCATCGGCAAGCACCTCGCGCATGAAGCGCTTGGCACACATGGCTGCCATGCAACTGTCAAAGTCGAGCAGCACCATCCTGTCAACGCCCATCTCCTCGAACAAGGCTGCTTTCTCGCTGTTTGTAGTAAGCAGAAAAGGCTCGCACTCGCCATCGAACAACAGACGCGGGTGACGCGCAAAAGTAACCACCGTCAACGGCAACCCTTCGGCGATAGCCGCCTCGCGCAGCTCAGCAACCATTGCCCTGTGTCCCATATGTACACCGTCGAAAGAGCCTATGGTTGCGGCACAACGGGTGCCATTGCATTCTCTTATGTCAGTTATTATTTCCATTCAGTCAATCATTCATTATATCCTCTCTCCAAGGGGCATTACGTTCCATCAGTATCGCCTCGATGCCGACAGAGCGTGCAGCCTCGCAGTTCTCGGCCGAGTCATCGAAGAACAGGCAACTGTCTGCATCAATATTCTCGGCAGCAAGCAGTTCACGGAAAATCTCAGGTTCGGGTTTGCGTAGACGCATACGGTACGACAGGTAAAGCGCATCAAAGAAATTTGACAGCGGCTCGCCCATTCTTGCCTCGAAACGGCGTTCAATCTCGTCCCAATGTCCATCGTTGGTATTACTGAGCATTACCACACGGTAACCTTTCTCGCGCAGCTGGCGCAGGCGGTGGAACTTATACGGCGCATACTCGCCGAGCATCATGTTCCACACCTCATGCAGACGCTCATCAAGCCTGTTCCCAAGCTCTTCGCGTACCGCAGCAGGCAACTGAGATGCCATGTAGCCGAACATCTCAGCCGTAGATATGTCACCGCGGTCATACTGCATCATCCGGCTGTTCATCAAGCAGTTTCTCTCGGTAAGAAGAGCCTCGTTCACGCCCATCCCGAGCAGAGCCGCGAATGAGCGCTCCACATGCAGGTCGATGAGCACGCCGCCTAAGTCAAAGATTAGGAGTTTCTTGTTATGGAACATACGGTTCTTTCTTTAGTGTTACAAAAATAGGCAAAATTTCCTGTAAACAGAAATTTTGCCTATTTTTGCGCGTAGCGTTGCCATGTAAGTGCCCTACTGAAAAAAGATAAATTATCTTAACAATAATTAACAATTTGGGGGGGGTAAAATACGAAGTTTTCATAACTTCGCAGCGTCTAATAAAGAAAAAAGGACTAAAAATAATATTATGGATTTACTTAAGATTGAAAACGTCACGAAGAGTTTCGCCAGCCATGTGGCTCTTGACGACGTTTCATTGTCAATTCCCGAGGGGTCGATATATGGTCTTCTCGGTCCTAACGGTGCAGGAAAGACCACTCTGCTCCGTATAATCAACCGCATCATCGCTCCCGACAGCGGGCGTGTGCTTTTCGGCGGCAAGGAGATAACATCCGAGGATGTATGCCACATCGGCTACATGCCCGAAGAACGCGGGCTCTATAAGAAGATGAAAGTCGGCGAACAGGCCATCTTCTTCGCACGTCTCAAAGGCATGTCACGTAAGGAGGCGACAGAGAAACTCAAGGCATGGTTCAAGAAGTTCGGTATCGAAGACTGGTGGAACAAGGACATTGGAGAGCTCTCAAAGGGTATGGCACAGAAGGTGCAGTTTATTACCACAGTATTGCATGAGCCCAAACTGCTCATCTTTGATGAGCCCTTCTCGGGATTCGACCCTATAAATGCCAACCTGCTGAAAGAAGAGATTCTTGCTCTGCGCGACAAGGGTGCAACAATAATATTCTCGACACACAATATGTCATCGGTCGAGGAGGTGTGCGACCACATCACACTCATCGACAAGGCGAAGAACATACTCTCGGGCAACGTCAACGAGATACGCCACAAGCATGGCTCGAACATCTTCGAGATAAGCTACCGTGGAGAGGAAGAGGCGCTTGTCAAAGCCATGACAGAGGTGTGCGAGGTAATGGAATCGGCACCCGCCCCCAAAGGCTACAACACCATGAAGGTACATATTGCGAGCGATGCTGAGGTGCGTCGGGTAATCGCCGCAGCCAACGACAGTGTGGAGATACGCTCATTCAGCGAGGTTATACCGTCAATGAATGACATATTCATACGCGCCGTCAACGGCAACCTGTAAAGAAGCCCTAACCACATAAATAATAGAACCATGAAAAACAAGATTGGAATAATCATAGGACGCGAGTTCAACGAGCGTGTCCGCAAAAAATCATTCATCATAACAACCCTGCTCACACCATTGCTCATGCTCGGCCTCATGGCAGCACCGATGCTCTTTGCCGAGTACTCAAGCAGCGAGGGGAAGAAGATTGCCGTTGTCGATGAGAGCAAGGCCATTGCACAGTATCTGCAGAGCAGCGATGAGATTATCTTTGAACAGACAGAACTGCCCATCGAGCTGGCACGTCAGGCACACAGCGAGGACTTTGCGATACTGCACATAGGCAAGGAGATAATGACAAACCCCGCCGACGTAAGGCTCTACACGAACTCCGCAGCCTCAATTACTCTGGAGATGAACATCGAGTCACAGCTGAAGATGGTCATCGAGAGCATGAAACTGCAGCAGCAGGAGATAGAGAACCTGCCCGCCATACTGGCAAGCGTGCAGACAGATGTCAAGCTGCAGTCATTCTCGAACCAGGGCAGCAGCGAGGAGAGCAACGCCAAGGCAAACTCATCGATAGTGGCGACAGTGATAGCATATGTGCTCAGCTTCATACTCTATATGTTCATACTATTATACGGCGTCATGGTTATGCAGTCAGTCATTGAAGAGAAGAACAGCCGGGTACTCGAAGTCATGGTGTCATCAGTGCGTCCTATGGAGATGATGATGGGCAAGATACTGGGTGTGGCAAGTGTAGCATTGCTGCAGATAAGCATATGGCTGCTGCTCATTTTCGGTGTAGGCTATTTCGTGCTCCCCGAACTCATACCAAACGAGATAGCAATGGCAGTGAGTATGATGCAGCAAGGTGCATCACCCGAGGCCCTCGGTGCCGATGCCGATATGAGCCTTATCCAGGCACTCGCCACACTGACCGACGTAGGCTATCTGCTGAAGATAACAGCATCGCTCATACTGTTCATGGTAGGCGGATTCCTGCTCTACGCTGCATTGTTCGCCGCAGTAGGCTCAGCTGTCGACACCCCGCAGGACGCACAGCAATTGCAGACACCAATCACAATCCCCATCATTCTGAGCCTGTTCGTGATGTTGTCAGTCATCAATGACCCCACATCAGAGATAGCATTCTGGTTCTCGATGATACCGCTCACATCCCCCATTGTAATGATGGCACGCATACCGTATGACATACCCGCCTGGGAGATACTCCTCTCGTTGGGACTGCTCATAGGCACATTCATTGTCATCGCATGGGCCGCCGGCAAGATATACCGCGTGGGAATACTCATCCACGGCAGCAAGCCATCGTTCAAGGAACTGTGGAAATGGATGAGATACAAGTAAAGGAATACAAAAAATCAAATCGGCAGATGATTCATCTGCCGATTTGATTTTGAAGGCGTCGGAATGAGGCGACTCGAACGCCCGACCCCTACGTCCCGAACGTAGTGCGCTACCAACTGCGCTACATTCCGCCATTGGTCAACAACGCGATTTAAATGAAACAAGCATCATTCGTAGTCGCAATGTCATTGACACTGCAAATATAAAGCAAAAAAATATAATAGAAAAATTTTTGAAGAATTTTTGCAAAAACATTTGCACAATCAAAAACTTTGCCCTACCTTTGCACACGCAAAACCACGGTGCCATAGCTCAGTTGGTAGAGCAAAGGACTGAAAATCCTTGTGTCCCCGGTTCGATTCCTGGTGGCACCACAGCAAAGAAAAGCAAAACAACGTAAAATCCTGATTTTCAACGAAAATCGGGATTTTTTATTTTCCCC
>JAFXGX010000108.1 GCA_017536695.1 Bacteroidaceae bacterium
TTACTTGTTGACCTTTGACCAAAAAATCAAAGGACACGTTGTACTGCTTGTCTGTATGGAATGTTGTCAAGGATCATCTTGCTTAATCGCGGAGCAACCATGTTGCTTCCCGAAAGCGAGTGCAAAGGTAGAGCTTTTTTCCGAACTGACAAACAAAACGCGAAATAATTTCAAATAAATTTTAAATATTTTTAAAAAGGCCTCTAAAATCAGGCAAATAGAGATATAAAAAAGTTTCGTTTATGTCAAGACAGCAACCTTACTGCCCCAACACGACAATATCTTTGCCATAAAAAAAGATGAAAAAGAAAAAGATTATCTTCAGTTCTTCGGGTGGGACACCGGCTATGAAACTGCTGATGTGCCTCATTGAGCATTTCGGCGAAGCGGAAATCGGGCACATCGCAGCACAGATTGCCGCCACATGCCGCAATACAGTTATCAAGGTGTGGTTGACATTCGACAGCGAAACGCCCGAACTTCACGGCAGCACAGCAAAATGCATAAATGTCAATGGGAGCACCCTTGCTCTTGAGGGGGAAAACCTATTTGTAAAAGACAATATCATATATATAGAATAAGGTATGGGAAGAATCAGCAGAATTAAAATTGGAGACACACTTTATGACATCACTCCAGAGATTGGCAAAGGACTTCAGTTCGGCACACAATTAGAGAATGCAAACACCGTATATGTAAATATCGGCAAAGCATCATGCGACAAGACATCAATGCCCGAAACCGGTATAAGCATAACACCCGAAGGCTTTATCATCAACTGTACAAAGTTTACTGAGTTTCTCAAAGCTCTCGGGTTCAAGACGGCATAACACGATGGTCAGCATTGTCATAACCGCATACAACGTAGAGAAGTGGATTAAAGAGACCGTAGGGTCGGTTTGCAAGCAAAGTTGCAAAGAGATTGAAATAATCATTGTAGAGGATTGCTCGACTGACAACACACGGAAAGAGCTCGCGACGTTATCCGACAAGAGGATTGAAATCCTATACAACGAGAAGAATATTGGTGCAGGTGCATCACGCAGACGCGGGATAGAGAAAGCCAAGGGAGAATACATTCTGCTACTTGACGGCGATGACCTTATTAAAGAGAATTTTATAGAGGAGCTTTACAGAAAAGCGATAGAACAAGACGCCGACATAGTAAGTGGCGGAATAACAATAGAGCACAATGACGGCTTAACGGAAACATCATCCTACGGGAATGTAACCGTGAAAGGAGATGACAAGATTGTCCGATTCTGGGGCGAAAAGGTCGTTTTCATGAACAACAAGCTCATAAGACGTTCTTTACATAAGAGAGTTCCCTACTCCACACGTCGTTTTATTGAGGACACACCTGTCATAATACCAATGCTCTACCTTGCAAACAAGGTTGTATACACCGACAACTGCGGCTACATCTACCGCATGAACAGTGAGAGTCTCACACACAAGGCATCGCCGTTCAAATACGCACTGTTCCGCGCGCTTTGCGCCGATGACATCATCACATTCTTCGAGGAGCATGACATAAGTTTTCTTGAGCGTCTTCCTTTTGCAGCAGCATATTCGCAATGCTTATACGAGTTAAAGAGATGCCACCCGACAAAGGAGATGATTAAGTCTTATGAGGATGAATGGATAGAGTTTACGACAAGACTTATAAAGAGGCTATGTCCGCAAGAGCAGTAATACTTATAATTCAAGTGCCCCGGGCAATTGCCCGGGGCACTTGAATTTATGCATCAGATTATCACTTTGCAGGACTCAAAGATACCTGGATGAAGTTTCCTTGTCCGAGTACTGTCTGCATGAGAGCTACGACAGCCTCCGATGTGACAGCATTCACTGCTGCATCATAAGCGGCATCATAGTCAATACCATAGTCGGCATACTGCTGGAGGTTTGACATCCAGTAAGAATTCTCAATTCTTCTCTGTGGAATATTCTTCTTGATATTCTTTATAATCATATCGAGTTTGTCGGCGGGGATACCCTCCTCGACAAGGCTGTACATTCCGGCGATTGCAAGTTCAGAGAGTTTCTTCACGCTCTCGGGGTTGGTCTCGAACGCTACCTGGATGAGTGCAAGTTCTTTGGGCTCACGGTTTAACGCAGAGGCTACGCTTGCTCCGTATGTGCCGCCCTCGCTCTCGCGAAGAGTCTCAACATAGAGCATGTCAAGATACTGCTTTGCAACATCAAGAAGAACCTCATTCTCCACTGTTGCCGGAACCTTTGCCGAGTAAACCTGGAGTACGGTATTCTTTGGAGTCTCCATCTCTACAGGGAAATCCTTCACGACCTCACCTTTCACAATGTACTCCTTGTGGTCAATGGCCTTTGCACCCTTCTTGCCACCGGGGAGCGATGCCACATATTTCTCGACAAGAGGTTTCAAAGTCTCTTTGTCCACATTACCGACAACATAGAGTGTAGCACCGGCCACATTACCGAAGAGACGGCGGCTTGCGTTCTCTACATCTTTAATGTTGGCCTTCTCAAGAATCTCGGCATTGATTACCTGACGACGCTCATGATTGCCATAGAGTGTTGCATTGGCATGCTTCTGGAACTGCATCATAGGCTGTTTCTCAATGTTAGGAAGAATAGCCTTTATCTGGTTGATACCTGTCATGAACTCCTCGTTGTCGAAACGTGGCTCCATGATGTTCAGATAGAGCAACTGCATTGCAGTCTCAATATCCTTTGGAGTGGTTACGCCTCCGATTGTGTGTTCTCTGCCACCGATTGAGATGCTGCAACGTACATTCTTGCCGGTAAGCATCTTCTTGAGTTGCACGCCGCTGAACTTCGACAAACCACGGTTCTGTGTATAAAGCGTCCATATATTATCCTCGAAAGAGGGAAGCTCGGCTGTCTCGATAAGTGATGAACCGCCCTTCTTTACAAGTTCAAAGAGCACCTGGTCATTCTTGAGCGTGGTAGGCATGTACACAACCTTCACGCCGTTGCTGAGTGTCCACTCTGTTGAGCCGTAAACACCGCTCTTCTCTTTCTTCACATTGCCGGGAACAATGGCATCGGCATCAAGCAGCGGCTCGTTTGCGCCCTCTTCTACGGGAGCAGACACTTCACCGGCCTTAACTTCATTGATAACGGCAAGTATCTCACTCTCTGTCGGATGTACAAGACCCTCACGCTCCGGAGCCTTATAAAGTACCACAAAATTCTCCTCAGTTATTGCCTGAGCGAGAATCTGCTGGAACGCCATTGCAGGAATCTGTGCGCATACTGTCTGAGTCATCTGAAGCTCAACCTCGGGAGCGAGGAGGTAGCTATTCTGGAAGAAGTTACCGAGTATAGGCCATACGAACTCTGCATTCTGACGGCTTGATGCCGCCTCGGCAGCCTTCTCGGCACGGCTTATGAGCTTTGTCTTCGCACGCTCAAGCTCACTCTCGGTAACACCGTAACGGCGCATTCTCTCAATCTCGGTATAGAATGCTTTCATGGCATTTGCATAATCGCCGTCTTTGAATACAACCTGTGCCTGTACTGCATCGCAGCCCTCGCAAAGCGCACCGATGCCGAGACCACCGTTGATGAATGGTGCATTGGCAGATGCCGCTATCGCTTCCATGCGCTCATCAAAGATGCTGCTTATGATAGATTTCATGATATCGAGAACGAATGCAGCGTCTGTTGACGCCATCTCTTTCGGCATAGCCTCGCTTCGCCAGATAAGTTCAACCATTGAAGAACTTGCCTCAGGGTCTGTGATGACACCTACGATAGGCTCGGCATTGCCTGGGATTGGTATGATAGGCTTCACTGTCGGGGTCGCAGGAGCCGGGATTGAACCGAATGTATTCTTTATCTTCTGCTCAATCTGGTCAACATCTACGTCACCGATTACAACTACAGCCTGCATATCGGGGTTGTACCATTTGCGATAGAAGTTCACAAGACTCTCGGGCTTGAAGGTCTTGAGCTGTTCCTCACCGCCGATGAGCGTACGGCGTGCCATCTGTGTATCGCCGAAGTAGTATGGCAATGATTTCTCGAACATTCTCCAGTTGGCATCGCGGCGTGAACGACGCTCCTCAAGAATTACACCACGCTCGGCGTCAATCTCTTTGGGGTCGCATGTCACGTAGTGTGAATAGTCGTGCAAAACAAGAAGACAAGAGTCAATGATACCTTCGCGTAAGACAGGAATATTGTTGAGCATATACTGTGTCTGCTCGAAGCCTGTAGATGCATTGATGTTGCGGCCGAACTCGGCACCTATGCTTCGCAAATAGTCGAGCAGAGTCTTGTCGGGGAAATTCTTTGTACCGTTGAAGCACATGTGCTCAAGAAAGTGAGCAAGACCATCCTGGTCATCGGCCTCCTGGAAAGCACCCACATTGGTTGCCAGATAGAACTCGGCACGCTGGGCAGGCTTGTCGTTGTGACGGATGTAGTATGTCAAGCCATTCTCGAGCTTGCCTATTCTTACATTCTCATCAACGGGCAACTGTGTCTGTCCGAATGAGATAATGGCTACAGATATCGCCATCAAGGAAATAAAAAACCTTTTCATAATAATATATAAATTTAAAGTATTGTCTTTTGGAACATGATATCAATACATATTAGACGTGCGAAATTATATAAAACTACAAAATTATCAAACCTTGACATATTATTTTTAAACGTATTGTGTTAAAATATCTTTACAACCGTCCATAGCGGAGTGCAAAATTTAGCATGACATCTGAGCTACTTTATGAAATATTCATTATCTTCGCAGAAACTATTCATTCAAGGAGTACTATGGTTTATAACGAAAGAGATGAACGTCACTTGCATGTGATTGAATGTGCAAAACAGATGATGACAGCCGCACGCACCGCCCCCAAGGCCAAAGGCGTGGATATTATAGAGATTTCAATGATTACCGATGATGATATCGTTGCGCTCAGCAACGCCCTTCATCAGATTGGCGAGAACATGGGCCGCGGCGGACTCATGCGCGATGCCGACAACATCCTCTCTGCCGAGGCTGTCCTGCTCATCGGTTCACGCGAAGAGGCAATGTGCCTGAACTGCGGTTATTGCGGTTTCCCCACTTGCGGCGAGCGTACCGAAGGCGTTCCGTGCGCAATGAACACAATAGACGTAGGCATTGCCGTAGGCTCTGCATGTGCTACGGCTGCCGACCTCAGGCTCGACACACGCGTGATGTATTCAGTAGGTTATGCAGCACTCAAGCTCGGTTGGATGCCAGGATGTAATTATATAATAGGAATACCGGTGAGTGCAAGTTCAAAGAACCCGTTCTTCGACCGCAAACGTAAAGTACAGCCACAGCAGTAATGGAGCAGCCGAAAAGACAGCTATTCATGCCCGCAGAGTGGCATAGGCTACAGATGGTGCAGCTTACATGGCCGCACGAAGGGACTGACTGGAACTACATGCTTCCTGAAGTCGAAGAGTGTTATATGGAACTTGCCAAGGCTATAAGTTCACGGGTGCAGTTGCTTATTGTCGCGCCCGATACAGAAAAAGTGCGAGTGACACTCGAGAAATGTGGGGCGAAAATGAACAATATAATCATGTTCCAGTGCGACACCAACGACACATGGGCACGCGACCACGCCTTCATAACAATCCTTGGCGACAACGTGCCGCACTACGTCGATTTCTGTTTCAACGGTTGGGGCCGTAAGTTCGAAGCCTCGCTTGACAATGCCATAAACGGCAAACTTTACGACGCCGGCATTGTAAAAGGCGAATACGAGGACTGCACCTCATTTGTCCTTGAAGGAGGCTCAATCGAGAGCGACGGCAAAGGAACAATCCTAACGACAAGCCAATGTCTCCTTGCCCCACACCGCAACCAGCCTATGGGGAAAGAGGATATCGAGAAGTGCCTGAAGAAGATGCTTCATGCCGAGCGTATTCTGTGGCTGAACCACGGAAACCTCATTGGCGATGACACAGACGGACATGTCGACACCGTTGCGCGCCTTGCGCCCAACGACACGATAGTATACATGCAGTGCACCGATGAGAACGATGCTCAATACGAAGACCTCAAGGCTATGGAAGATGAGATTGCATCGTTACGTACAGCCGAGGACAAGCCATACAGGATGATTGCCCTGCCCTCCCCTGCACCCATATATGATGAAGACGGAGAACGTCTGCCGGCAACTTACGCAAACTTCCTCATCATGAACAACTGCGTACTCTACCCCACATATGCACAGGAGGAGAACGACCGTGATGCTGCAGTCGCACTCAGCAAGGCGTTCCCCACACATGAGATTGTAGGTATCGATTGCCGCGCATTGATTAAACAGCATGGCTCATTACATTGTGTGACCATGCAATACCCACGATAAAAAGATAAGGAAATATGGATACGATAAAAGTAGGAATCATACAACAGAGTATCGGGACAGACATCGAGTGCAACAAGCAGAAACTTGCGCAGTGCATACGTGATGTAGCGGCTAAGGGAGCACAATTGGTAGTATTGCAGGAACTGCACAATTCGCCCTATTTCTGTCAGGTAGAGTCTACCGAGAATTTCTCTTATGCCGAGCCAATCCCCGGCCCATCGACCGAGTTCTACAGCAAGGTTGCCGCCGAGTGCAAGGTGGTGCTTGTCACGTCCCTGTTCGAGGCACGTGCAAAGGGTCTCTACCACAACACCGCCGTTGTATTCGACAGTGACGGCAGCATTGCCGGCAAATACCGCAAGATGCATATCCCAGATGACCCAGCATACTACGAAAAATTCTATTTCACACCCGGCGATATCGGGTTCCGCCCGATAAGGACCTCTATAGGAACATTAGGCGTACAGGTATGCTGGGACCAGTGGTACCCCGAGGGAGCACGTCTTATGGCGCTCCGCGGAGCCGACATGCTCATTTACCCTACCGCTATCGGCTGGGAGAGTACCGACACCCCCGAGGAGAAGGAACGTCAGCTCGGTGCATGGCAGACGGTACAGCGCGGCCATGCAGTAGCCAACGGCATCCCTGTCATCGCAGTGAACCGCTGCGGGCATGAGCCCGACCCGTCGGGAATGACCAACGGCATACAGTTCTGGGGACACAGTTTCATTGCAGGGCCGCAGGGAGAATTCATCGCTCATCTGGGCGAACAGGAGCAGTGCGAGGTTATCGAGGTCAGCATGAAGCGTAGCGAGACGGTACGCCAATGGTGGCCATTCCTGCGCGACCGTCGCATCGAGGAGTTCGGAGCGCTTGCAAAAAGATATCTTGATGAAGAGTAACCAATCAACGTGGCTGACAATCAATTGTCAGCCACGTTGATTAAGGGACACTTATAAGACTACATATCACAGATAGTCCGCTTACCGGGTTATCCTTTCAGCATTTGACTTCCATAGCCTTGACAATCCACTCAATATCCCTGAGCAGGTCCTGAAGGTCCTGTTCATGCTCCTCTTCCTCGGCCATTATGCGCTTTGCTATGTCACAGGTGGTATAATCCACATTATTACAAAACGTCGCAATCTCCTCATAGCGCACCACCGCGCAGCGCTCGGCTGCGATATTCTGCTTGAGCAGCGTCGCGACATCGGGACTCAAGGGTGCAGAATACTTGCATCTTGCAAGGATGCCCCACCGTTCAGGGTCAAGGACAGGGGTGCCCTCAAGCTGTATTATCCTGTCGGCCACCAACCGCGCATGTTTGAACTCCTCCATAGCATGCTCTTCGAATTCGCGCTGCACGTCGGAGCGCATGGCACCCTCGGCCACCAACGAGCCAATCCAATACTGATAGAAGGCCAGCCACTCCTCACTGAGCGCCGCATTAAGCTGTGAGATCAACCCAGGGAGGTCTATTCTCTTGCGCAGAATCAAAATACTCTCTTTTGCCATATCAATCCGTTTTTAGGTATACTTACGGAAAGTAAAACATGGAGTCCGCTCATTTGTTTAATTTATTGCAGCTATTTTTTTGCTGACTGTTCTTTTTCAATTATATTTGCGCTAAAGCGTATTGGCGCTAAACAGTGAATATTGAATGTTGCCGTTGCGGAATAAACCAAGACAGCATTGCATATGACGTCCGTTTGCCACCATACAGGTAGGCTATGGATGCAAAATGGACATATCGGATACTTTTATGTAATAAAAGTCGCGTTTGTTCGTGTACATTATCATAAAAAGTATTAATTTTGCATTGAATATTAAAGAACAATCATAACTGTATCATATGAAACTGGCCGTACTTACAAAACCGACCTTTTTTGTAGAAGAGGACAAGATTATTACCCGTCTTTTCGATGAGGGTCTTGATTGTCTTTTCCTCTATAAGGAGTATGCTCATCCACAGTTCATGGAGAGGCTGCTCAATCTTATCCCCAAGAAATACCACAAGAAGATATACACCTGCAACAACCGCCTGATGCAGGAATACAAAATGGCAGGTACCTTGTTCACTCCGGGCTCCAACCCACCTATGGGCAACGAAAAGGGTAAGCTTGTAGGTTATGCAAGCAATCTGACACACCTGAAGGAACTCCGCAAGACATACGACATTGTATGTTTCGGCCCCCTTGGCCGTACGTTCTACCAGAGCGCAGAGCTGAACGAGATTGGCAAGAAGATGATAAACAAGAACACCTGGGCATTCGGCGATATTGACGAGGCTAACCTCAAGCGTCTGACCAACTATGGTTTTGGCGGAGTGATAATAGACGAACTCATGTGGAGCAACTTCGACTCGTGCCGTTCTACGGACTACAGCGACCTCATTGATCGGTTCAAGAGGATAAAGAAAGCTGTTGACAGGCTATAACGACAAGCGAAAAAGAAGAAAATATTATAACAAATAAATAAATCAAAAAGTATTATGGACAATACTCCTTACATGGTATTTGCAGGTACAAAGTCACGCTACCTTGCTGAAGAGATTTGCAAAGAATTGGGCTGCGAACTCGGTCAGATGAACACAACACATTTTGCCGATGGCGAGTTTGCCGTTTCTTACGAAGAGTCAATCCGCGGAAAGAATGTATTCCTTGTACAGTCTACATTCCCCAATTCGGACAACCTCATGGAGCTTCTGCTCATGGTTGATGCAGCAAAGCGTGCTTCGGCAAAGAGCATCGTTGCCGTAATGCCATATTTCGGTTGGGCCCGTCAGGACCGCAAGGACAAGCCACGTGTTTCGATAGGCGCAAAGTTAGTTGCCGACCTTCTGAGCGTTGCAGGTGTAAGCCGTGTAATCACAATGGACCTTCATGCCGACCAGATTCAGGGATTCTTCGACATTCCTGTTGACCACCTCTATGCATCAATGGTTTTCATCCCATATATCAAGTCCCTCAACCTTGAGGACCTTGTAATCGCTACACCTGACGTCGGTGGTTCAAAGCGTGCAAGCACTTATTCAAAATGCCTTGGTGTACCCCTGGTACTCTGCCACAAGACACGTGCAAAGGCAAATGTGGTAGACACAATGCAGATTATAGGCGAGGTCGAGGGAAAGAACGTCATCCTTGTAGATGACATCGTTGACACAGCCGGAACAATCTCAAAGGCTGCAGACCTGATGATTGAGAATGGCGCAAAGTCAGTACGCGCGCTTGCATCACACTGCATCATGTCAGGCAACGCATCGGGGAGAGTACGTGAGTCGAAGATGACAGAGATTGTCTTTACAAACAGTATCCCTTACGACCGCGGTTGTCCGAAAGTAAAGCAGCTCTCTATCGCCAAGGGCTTTGCCGAGGCTATCCAGTGCGTGCTCAACAACCAGTCAATCAGCAAGCAGTACATCTGCTGATAACACTTACATACATTGAGATAGGACGGAGATTGCCACTGCAATCTCCGTCCTATCTCAATGTATGTCTTTTTACCTTAATTTAACAATATTGGAACCATCATCTCGTTGAAAAACATTATCTTTGCTTTGGAATTGTCAATCTTTGAGAATTGTGAGAAATACACTGAGGTATCTGATACCATTCATCTTGGTTCTGACCGCATTTGCCTTTACGGGCAGTGCCGATATCGAACTCCCCATTCATCAGGGAGATGACACCGTAAACAGACAAACCGAGATGGAGGCCTGCAATCTGGAATCCCCTTCATCCTGTTCCGTTCTCAATCTTCCAAGTAACATTTCCGGCACAAACACTTTTAGACAGCAGAGTTCTGCAAAAAGGGCCGGCAACGCCCATAGGAGTAACCTTGAGCTTGCCCATGCCTGCAAATCAACATATGCCGGTACAACAAATTTCACAATAAAAGAATCCTTAAACATTCGGTACCATGTTGTCAAGCCTGCTTTCATGTTAATCAGTCTTGGCAAGCTCATTATTTAGCATTCTTACTTATATTGCAATCATGTGACATTATCCTGCCGCACGTCAGGAGGATGCCATGCATTATCAAGAAAGCAAATAATGAAATGAAAAGAATGTAACATGGAATATTTAATTCTGGTTTTCTCCTTGGCCGGTATTGTCATCGGAGCGAACTATCTTGTTTCGGGCGCGGTGTCAGTAGCCCGAAGATTCAAAGTCTCCGACTTTGTCATCGGAGCAGCAATTGTCGGAGTGGGCACATCAATGCCTGAGTTCGTTGTCAGTTTCATCGGAGCATTGAATGGCAATGCCGATGTGGCTATAGGCAATGTTGTCGGCTCGAACATATTCAACGTATTGGGCATTTTAGGTCTCACTGCCCTATTCTTTCCTGTAGCAATAGACAGGAAGAACATGAAATTCGAGATTCCTTTCGCGATAGGAGTCTCTGCACTGCTGACGCTCCTCGCATTGAACTTCTTCAACGGAGAAGCCGTCTCGATAGAACGCTTGGACGGAATACTCCTTCTGCTCCTGTTTGCAACATACATGTGGTATTCGTTCGTACGTGACAGGAAAGAGAATGAGCCAACTGCATCCGAGGACAACGAAGAGG
Organism: Bacteroidaceae bacterium; assembly: GCA_017536695.1. Lineage (GTDB taxonomy): Bacteria > Bacteroidota > Bacteroidia > Bacteroidales > Bacteroidaceae > HGM04593. Next base: position 10,929 of record JAFXGX010000108.1, read on the forward strand.
GCCCACTATGGATAGGCATCCTGAAGGTCACAGGCGGACTTGCACTGCTTGTCACAAGCTGCGATTTCTTTGTCGACAATGCGGTGTACATAGCAAAATCCTTCGGTGTAAGCGATGCCTTCATATCACTGACACTTATTGCATGCGGCACATCGTTGCCCGAACTGGCAGCCTCCATTGCCGCTGCGGTCAAGAAGAACACTGACATGGCTCTTGGGAACATAATTGGCTCCAACATATTCAACATAACCTTTATACTTGGCATCAGTTCTCAGGTCATGCCGCTCACCTCATCGGACATCACCCTTGTCGACTACTCAGTGATGATTGCTGCGGCCGTACTCCCCTTGATTATTGGGTCAAGAGGAAGAATTGGCCGTTTGAGCGGATTCTCAATGATAGTATGTTTCATATTCTACAATTGGTATCTTATAACAAATCAAATATCTTAATATATGGGAATTCTACAGATTTTTACACTTTTGGGAGCATTGGGAATGTTCCTCTACGGAATGAACCTCATGAGTTCGGGACTGCAGAAAGCGTCCGGAAACAAACTTAGGGAATTTCTATCGGCAATGACATCAAACCCTTTTAAAGGTGTAATGACAGGATTGGGAATCACTTCTGTAATCCAGTCATCATCGGCAACAACCGTCATGGTCGTCAGTTTTGTGAACGCAGGACTTCTGACACTTGCGCAGGCCATTGGAGTCATCATGGGTGCCAACATCGGTACTACCGTTACCGCATGGCTCGTGTCATGGCTCGGATTCAAGGCGGATATCTCTATACTTGCAATCCCGCTTATGGCGCTGGGTTTCCTGTTCTCCAATTCAAAGAAGAACCAGAGACAGAACATAGGAGAACTTATAGTCGGTTTCTGTCTGCTGTTCCTTGGTCTTTCATTCATGAAGGAATCGGTTCCGGACCTGAATGAGACGCCACAGGTTCTCGATTTTGTCAAGAGTTGGTCAAGTCACGGATTCGGTTCCGTAATCATCTTCCAGCTGTTCGGTACGCTACTGACATTGGTACTGCAATCATCATCGGCTACAATGGCTATCACGCTCATAATGCTCAGCATGGGCTGGATTCCATTTGACATGGCATGCGCGATGGTGTTGGGAGAGAACATCGGTACAACCATTACAGCCAACATTGCCGCAGCTGTCGGAAACACGCAGGCAAAGAGAGCCGCCATGTCACACACCATATTCAACCTATTCGGAGTCGCATGGGCATTGTTGCTCTTCAAGCCGTTCCTTGCACTGGTAGGCTACCTTATAGAGCTGTTCGGTCTGCCCAACCCTGCTGCCGATGGGTTTGCGGTAAACAATCCCGTTTCGGCTGAAGGTACAGCGGCACTATACGGTCTTTCAATGCTCCATACACTCTTCAACACAATCAATACCTTTATTCTTGTGTGGTTCGTGAAATACATCGAGAAGGTGGTAGTATGGATTATAAAGACACCGGCAAACCAGGATAGCGAAGTATTCAGGCTCAAATACATTTCGGCCGGTCCTGTCGCTACGCCGGAACTTGCGACCGAGCAGGCGTTCAACGAAATCATGCACTTTGCACAGATATCAAGGAAAGGTCTCGGATATGCAAAGCAGGCTGTCAGCGAGAGCGACTCAGGCAAGTTCGAGACGTTGCGCACCAAGCTGGTAAAGTATGAAGAGATATCGGACAAGATAGAGTATGAGATTGCCGCATTCCTCAATGCAGTCTCCATGGAGGATATCAGCGAAGAGACTTCTATGAGAATCAAGGCCATGTACAAGATTATAGGAGAGTTGGAATCATTGGGCGACTCGGGAGAGGCCATAAGCCGCATTATCTCACGAAGGAACATCCACAACAAGAGCTTCGATGCAACGACAATAGGAAACCTTGAGAGCATAGCTGATGCAGTCGATGCAGCATACGGTGCAATGCTCGAGAACCTTGAAGCCGCACACGCTGGCACACTTGGCTGCATATCAAACGCATATAATGCCGAGAATTATATCAACGAACTGAGGAACAGCCTGCGCAATGCCGAGATTGAGGCACTTGAGAATGGCGGAAAGAACTATCAGGCGAGTGTCTATTACATGGACATCCTTAACGAGTTCGAGCGCATGGGAGATTTCATAATCAACATCTCACAAGACCTTGAGAAGGCATTCGCCAATAAATAACGGCTCAGTAGCAAAAAGGTGTGGTTTGACAAAATATTTGCGGTTGTAATGAAAAAAGAGATCCATTGATAATGCTGTCTTGCCGTAACCCACGCGGCACAAACTTTGTCTGTGCTTCGCGTGACCATTTACTGCCAGCATTATCTATACCTGCGGCATTCGTCGCTACGCTCTGTCGGGATGGACAATTGCGCAATGACAAGCAGAGGTAATCTCTTTAACCGGCACCGTTAAATTCCACAGTTTGAACAACCGTTCAGGCATCGAAA
>JAFXGX010000109.1 GCA_017536695.1 Bacteroidaceae bacterium
CCGTGCAGGTGGCGCAACTCGATGAAAATCTCCGTTCAATGCAGCTCAATATGCAGCTTATACGCGAGCGTGTGGATAACCTCAAGGTTAAGGCTCCTATTGACGGTGAGGTGGGTATGCTCAATGTCGTTCTTGGACAGACACTCTCACAGGGCAGTGCCATAGGTCAGATAAACGACCTCTCGGCCTATAAGGTTACGGCAATGGTCGACGAACATTATATCGACCGTGTGGTAACAGGACTCACAGCCTCGTTCATGCGTCAGGATAACAGCTACGATATGCTTTTGAGAAAGGTCTATCCCGAGGTGCGTGACGGAAAGTTCAAGGTAGACCTTACGTTCGGTGGCGAATTGCCCGACAACATACGCACCGGCCAGACATATAACCTCAATCTTCAGTTGGGGCAGCCTGTTGAGGCTGTCTACATCCCACGTGGGGCGTTCTTCCAGAAGACAGGCGGGCGTTGGATATATGTCGTGGATGAGACAGGCGAGAAGGCTTATCGGCGCGAGATACGCATAGGACGTCAGAACCCAAGGTACTATGAGATTCTCGATGGCCTTGCACCAGGCGAAAAGGTTATAACATCATCATACGACAATTTCGGTGACAACGAAGTGCTTATCTTAAAAACGGAAAACAGAAAATAAGGTTTTGTCATCCCGAACTTTGTGTGAGGGATCTCAAAGACCGTGAAAAAAGAGATGTCTCACATGCGTTCGACATGACAATAATCGCGCACTTGTCCCGAACCGAGCGACGAGGGATCTCAAAAAATATTGAGATATCTCACGTGCGTTCGATATGACAAATTGGGAATTGCAAAACAAGAACATTTATTACTTACTCATATTAAAACAAATACTATGTATTTCAAGAACTTTATAATGCTTTTGAAAAGGTACACAACCTCTTCATTGCTTAACATACTGGGTATGGCGGTTGCCTTTGCAGCGGTCTACATCATAATGGTGCAGGTGAACTTTGACCTCTCATACAACAAAGGCATTCCCAATGCAAAGAACATATACCGCCTTGAATATCCCCACTGGGCCGAAGAGGGGTACTGGAGCACCACGTGGGCTCGCCAGTTGCCCGATGATCTGTGCAATGGTGTACCCGAAATAGAGAAAAGTGCTACAATATGGCCAACAGGGCATTACAACATCAATTCCAATTACTCAAGGAAGAGCGACAAGGGAATAGAGTATCTCTATTTCGACTTGTGCGAGGCGGAGCGTGAAGGACTTGATATCTTCGGGCTTGAGATAATTGAGGGTTCGCTTGACAAATTCCTCGACCATTCCACATTGGTGCTGAAGGAGTCTGCGGCAAGGAAATTCAACATCTCGGCCGGTGATGTGATATGCTATGGCCGCGAGGCAAGCGAGGAGAATACAGCAACGGTCATTGCAATATGCAAGGACACGCCCTCGCCCAGCATTCTTGATGAGTGCGACGGTTGGGGAGGAATGTTTCCGCAGGAGGATGACAACCCTAACAACTGGAACAACCCCTATTACTTGGTATTGAACGATGGGGTGTCGCCCGATAATGTCTGCGATAAACTGAGGAATAACGTTGTTGAATCGCTAAGAGCCCAGAATGTAAGTGAAGAGGATATTGCCGAATTCCTCAGACGTGTCAATCCACGTCTTAACCCGCTCACAGAACTATATTTCTCAACAGATGTCAGCGGGGCTGCACATGCAACCGGCAACAAGGCCACAACATATACGCTCCTTGCCATTGCAGTACTTATAATGGCCATTGCGCTCATAAACTTCGTCAATTTCTTCTTTGCACTCATTCCTGTGCGCATAAAGACAATAAATACATGCAAGGTATTCGGAGCATCATCCTTCACCCTGCGCCTGAATTTTGTATTTGAGACAGTGGGCCTTGTGCTTGTGGCTCTCTGCGGAGCAGCGGTTATTGTAGGCATGTTCATGGAGACACCGCTTACCGAGCACATATCAACCTCAATAGCATTCGGCGACAATGCAGGTGTTGCAGTGGCAGTCGCTGCTGTCGCTCTCGTTACAGGAATAATCGTGAGCATATACCCTGCATGGTACATTACCCGTTTCTCGCCGGCTATGGTAATGGGCGGTTTCCAGGCCACGGCACCAGGCAGGCGTTTGCGCTACACGCTTGTGGCTGTGCAGTATACTATTTCGATAACGCTTGTCATCTGTTCGCTTTCAATCTACAGGCAGTATGATTACATGCTCACACATGACATGGGCTTCAACAAGAACAATCTTCTTGTGGTAAACCATCTGCCGGGCGAAACGGTATTCGAGTCCTATGACCAGGAGAATGGATTGTCTTATGGCAGGCGCGACGCCTTTGCCGGGAGCCTGATGAAGAACCCCGAAATAGAGGATGTCACTTTTGCCGACGGTTCATTCATTCAACTATCGAGAATGCAGTGGGGGCGTGAATTCAACGACCAGAGCATATATTTCCAGGTATATCCTGTTTCGTGGGACTTCCTACGGTTTATGGGGATTGACATAGTCGATGGTCGCGATTTCCTCAGCAGCGATGAACGCAATGCAAACGGTGCGTATATATTCAACGAGGACGCCGCGCACAAGCTTGGTCTGAAGGTGGGCGATGTCATTTCGGGTCACCGTTCAGGTACCGAGGTGGTCGGTATATGCAAGGATTTCAACTTCCGTCCCATGCAGTACAACATTGAGCCTTTCGCATTCTACATCTTCGGCAAATATCCTTGGCGTGTGATGAATAAAATGTATGTACGTACAACACCGGGAGCAGATGTTGCTGCTGTGCGTGAGTTCATAGCCAAGACAATTGCAGAGTATGCGCCCGACGTGCCGGCCGACAGTTACGATATCTCATTCTTCGACTCTGAACTTGAGAGCAATTACAAGAAGGAAAGCAAACTGGCTTCACTTATCATCCTTTTCACGGTACTTTCGATATTGATTTCGATAATAGGAGTCTTCGGCCTTGTACACTTTGAGACGCAGTACCGCCGCCGCGAGATTGGAATACGTCGTGTACATGGCGCAGCGGTGAGCAGCATACTGGCAATGTTCAACGGCAAATATCTTAAAGTGCTTGCAATATGTTCTGTAGTTGCCGTGCTTCTCGGTTTTGTGATAATCAACTACTGGACAGAGCAGTTTGTCTATCAGGCGCCTTTTGCCCTGTGGGTATATCTGCTTGCCATAGCATTGGTTGCCCTCATAACAGTGCTTACCGTCACTGCCTGTTCATACAAGGCCACTAATGATAATCCTG
>JAFXGX010000014.1 GCA_017536695.1 Bacteroidaceae bacterium
CGTGAATAGCGAGTTACCCCATTCCCTTATTTGCTGCGTTAAGACAACAACGGCAAGAATAAAACGACCGAGGGATGTTGCTTGCAACTCGTGAGCAAAGTTTTATTCGACTTGTAAACTTTGTGCCGGGACCTTTTGCATGCTTTTCAGTCATGAAAAGTATGTGACAGAACGACAACAAAAAGAATATACAACAACAGGTCAAGGGTAAGTCGTATTGAAGAACACAAGACTGATGTCTATCCCCATTTCTATGTCATCATAAGAAGCATCCCTCAACTTTTTACGTTGAGCCGTAAAAAGAGAGCGTGGAGCCCACAAAACCCATTCCACGAACCAGGCACTAGCAAAGCCCCGCAAACAGGATGAGTAATGCGGAGCCCCACGCAGATATTATCAACATTCCAAGTGGGTTTTTTGCCTGCTTGCGGAATGAGAATATCTATCTAGTGCATCTACGCTACTTTGTTTTTGCTTTTTGGAAATTTGCTAGATTTCTGTTAAAAAACAAAGCGTGTAAACGCCAAAAAATAAAATCAGCCTTATGTCTGTGCCACAAGACTATGTAAATATAGTTCAATAAGGAGCCTTTGTCAAGAGGAAACTATGGATTTTTTTATGAAAATAGTGGTTGCAGTCAAAAGACCGCAACCACTCCTGAATACTTAATAATCTTATAGTCCTATTATTATACCTGCCGACATTGACTTGAACTCAGGGCCATAGTCCGTGTCCAGTGTATTCGTGGGGGAGTATTTGAAATAGAATTCTATCGGGTTAATGATTAGTCCTGCCTTGAAATCTACTGTCACTGGCTTCTGGTGTATGTTGCTGCTTGTCTCCTTGAATCCCTCTTTCTCCTTGCCGCTGCCGATAGTGTACCTTGTCTTTATCGATGCATGGGTGTTGAAATTGACTATCGGGCCGGCCTCTATTGCAACATGTCTGTTCAAGCCCTGACGGAGCATAAGTTCAAGCGTCATCGAGAATACCTTGACGCGCGAAAAGTTGATGTCTGCACCATCGGGGTAGGGGGCAACGGTCAGTTTGTTATCTTCCTTCATGAACCTGCGGTCTCCCTTCATGCGGTAGTTGCGCCAGTCGACGCCGAATCCCAAGGATAGGAATGTCCTGTTGAACGGTCTGTATTCCCAATTGAAGATTTTGTTCAGGATGAATTCCCATCCGGCATTGCCGAACTCCACATCCATGCCCGGTGCCTGTGAGTGTGCCGAAACGAGTCCCATACCGAACTCAAGGTCACTCAGCAGGTTGAACGAGAAACGTGCATTCCGTCGGAGCGGTGTAGATTTGGTGTTGCGGCTGTTCTTGAAGGGTATATTGAAATCCCAACTTGAATCGGTACCCCTGTAGGCGGTCCATGTCGCATTGTCGCTTCCCTTCTGCCTTATTGAGAGAGTATAACCGTCATTCCCTCCCTTGGTTACAAGTATGCTGTTCTGCAGTGGGGCTTTTGCAAGTACAACTTTGTCTGCGTTCACAAATAGTACACCCTTCTCAAAATCATTATCCTTGATTCCTGCCAGTGATATGCTTGACTCGGAGCTACCTTTTATAATGTGGGTTATCTTTATGTCGTAATCCTTTCCGCCATGTTCTTCCTTGCCTTTTACCTCAATAGTGAAACCGTAGTCGCATTCGGTTATCAAAACTTTTTCCGGCGAAGGAATCTCGAGGGTTGCCTTCCCGTTGCTCTTGGCATACAACTTCGCAAGAGTGTTGATGTCGCTTTTCCCTGTCTGTGCCTGGATGTTAAGTGCTCCGGCAAGCATCATCATTGTCAATAGAAATTTTTTCATGGTATATTCTGTTTTTGTTTGTTTCTGTAGTGTGATATCGCAAATCATCCTTTCATTTCTGGAACATCTTCTTAAGTTCGGTAAGGGTAGGGTATCCTTCCATGTAGACTATGGTGATTTCGCATGGCTCATCTTCGCGAAGTGAGCTGTTGCGGTAGAATATGTAGCGGTATTTCCCATCCTTGTCAGGTTTGAACTGATAGAATCCGTAGTAGAGCTTTCCGTTGATGTAGCCGCACTCCTTGTCTATGGCTTTATCCTCGTTGCTCTCGATGACCTCTTCAATATATTTGAAATGTCTGCGGTCGCTTGTCGTAGCTGTGCTGAACAGCGTCAGCTTGTATGGTTTCAGACTGTTGCCCTCGGTGCACGAGGATTCCTGGTGTCTCATGCTCTTGCCGTTGAATATATGCGACGCTTCAACTCTCTGCGCTTGTGCTGCAAATGCGAATATGCATACCATTATTGCTGTTATAATCCGTTTCATGTCGTTTGCGCTTAATTGTTTGCCAAATTGAACATTGCTTCCAGTTGCTCATCAATGGAGTTGCCTCTTGTAGTGTTTCCTATCATTGCCATTGTCTGTTGCATTTGTGCAAGGACAAACTCCTTGTCGGTGTATATCCTGCCGTTTATGTTTGCTATATACACATCCTTATCGGTGGGGGCTCCTGCATTGAACATGAAGCCAGTGAATGCGACTATTGCTATGGCGGCAGCTGCTGCCGTCCAGCGTACGGCAAATCTTCTTGAAGCCGGTGTTTTTTCCCTTGCATGCTCCTTTTCGATGGCACGTGCTGTGGCAAGGTAGCCCATAACGGCCTTTACCTCATTGAACTCGGGGATGTCACTCTCCTCGGTGGCGAGGAATGCTGCGAGGGCTTTCTCCTCTTCGGCTGTAGCTGTAGCCTCGAAGTACTTTTCGGCAATTGCCAGCCATTGTTTTATATCTTTCTCCTTATTCATCCTTTGCCTCCTTTCTGTAACACTCCCTTATCTTTTTTCTTGCTCTTGACAGGTTCATCCTTACTGCGCTCTCTGTCGATGACAGCCGTCCTGCAATCTCTTCAACAGTACGTCCCTCAATCTCTTTCAGATGTAGTATCTCTTTCTGTTGTGGTGTAAGTTCCTTATCTATTATCTTCTTTACTTCGTTGTATCTCTCCTCGTGTCCGTTGTCTCCGCCCTCTTCGTAACTGTCATGCTCTTCATCTATCGGCACTGTCTCGATCTTCCGCTTGCGTATGTTGTCTATGCATATATTACGCAGGGTGGTGGTGGCGAGCGCTTCGGCCTCGGCTTCGCTCTCAATCTTTTCCCGCCTCGGCCATAGCCTGCAGAAGGCATCCTGTAGGGCGTCGGCTGCGTCATCCTCGCTGGGTAGGATGTGCATAGCCATGCGCAGGAGTCTCTTGCGCAGAGCGGTAAATGTCGAAATCAGTACCTTGTCGCTCATTTTTGTGTTCCGTTCTACTATGTAAACGTAAAGATATACAATTTGTAACAGCTGTTACTTAATTTTTTTTGATGTTTCTTCTTTTTAAAATAGGTATTGACGGGTAAGCACATAAAAAAATAGGCAACCCGTTTGGGTTGCCTATTTTTTGTGGTTCTTTTGTGATGTGATTAGAAGTGTACGTACACTCTGTTCTCCATCGGATAAATCTTGCCGAGAGCTTTCTCAACAGCTGTAACAATGTAGTTCCTGTTGTAGAGTGACTCAATCTGCTGCTTCTCGGCTGTTGCGTCGAATGTTCCGTTCTTTGCATCCTTTGATGCAACCTCGATTACATATACGCCGTTAACGCCTTCGAATGGAGCGCTGGTCTCACCTGCGTTCATCTTTGAAGCGACAGCTGCGATGGCAACCTCATCCTGCATTGTTGAAGATACGTTTGTAGGCTTCTTGAACTCTACCTTGTCAATGGTGTATGTAGAAATCTTTGAATTGTTCTTCAAGTCGTTGTAGCTCTTGTCCTTCATCTCTGCCATAGCCTGCTCCTTAGCCTTCTCGCTCTGAGCCATTCTCTTCGCGAAATCGCTTACGGTGCGGCCTGGAGACAACTCGCTTGTAAGAGGCTTGTAACCCTTCTCGTTGATGTTCTCAAGTGCTACAGCCATGAATACATCGTCGTTGCCGCACTTCTTGATGCTTGAAATCTGGCCGGGCTTTGTATCCTCATTGAAAATCCAGTCAATGAAATCGCTGGTCTTGCTTATGTTGGCAATGATGGCAGAACCTGTTGTCACGCCCTGCTGTGGAAGTATCCAATAAGCCTGTGACTCATCGTTTGCAACCTTCTCCTCGAGCTCGGCGAGTGTCTGGCAGCTACCTACGAACTTGCAGAACTTGTCATACTCCTCGTTGTATGTCTCGTTGCTGAATACCTTCTCGCGGCGGATTACGAATGTGTTGTATGCATCGACGCTGCCGTTCTTCTCGATAACCTGGAACAGGAGCTTGCCGTTGAAACCCTGAACGTTGATGTCCGATGTAAGATACTGGCCTACAGGCGCATTGTAGATATCCTTCTGTGTATCGATGTCATCAACAAGACCGAACACCTCGTTCGCGTTGTCTGTGTTGATTGTCAAAGAGTCGAACTGTGCTCTGTAGTTGCTTGCAACAGCCTTGAAGTCAGCACCGTTGTTGAGCAGGTTAAGGAGACTGTCTGCAGCAACGTTCAGGTCAACTGTTGTACCGTCTGCTGCAACCTCGCTTATTGTGATAGCGCGAATCATGAATGACTCGGGTACTGTAGCCTTCTCGACGTTCATGTATACATCGTATGTGTTTATGAACTGGTCTCTGCTCACGGCAATTGTCTGGTCAACCGGACCGAGAACCTCGTTAACCTCCAGAGTATCGATAGCAGCGGCCACTGTCGGGTCAAGGAGTGCCTTTGGCAACAGGAAGTTGTTGTAGGGAACCATGCTGCGTGAGATGCGTGCAAGCTTCTGATACTTGTCATAACCGTTCCTGAGTGAATCGGCATACTTTGTCATGTCTGCCTTCAGGTTGGCAAGGTCCTTCTCGCTTGGAACAACCTGCTTTACGATATACTTGATGTCACGTGTCTCCACTTCGTTTGACAGATAGGGGTTGTTTGCCTTGTTCTCCTCGTAGCTCTTTGCAATCTCCTCCTCTGTAACCTCGATGTTGTCAATGTCCATTCTGTTGAATGGGTAGAGGGCAACGTTAAGGGTATAAGTGTTGTTGTTGAGGTCGAAGTTCTTCTGTGCTACTGCGGGGTTGGCGATTGTTGCCTCTGATGCAAGTGTGTTCACTTTCTTGCGGAGCATCTCAAGAACAACCTCTCTCTCAATGTACTTCCAGCTGTTGTAGAGTGCGTCTACGTTAGAGTCAATCATGCCGTTGAGCTTCTGCTCCTCATATACTTGGATGAGCTCTGCAAGGAACTGCATGTTGAAGTTACCGCCAGCGCGGAATGCGCTCTGTGGCTGTACTGATGTTCTTACAAAGTCGCTCTTGCCGTTTGTGAGCACGAGGTTTACCTCCTCGGGAGTGATTGTTATGCCAAGCTCCTTTGCGTAGTTGTTGTAAAGTGCACTGTTTGACAAAAGGTTCCAAACCATTACCTGACGGCTCTCCTCGGGAATCTCATAACCTGAAACCTTGCAGAAACAGTCAAGTTCGTTGTAAACCTGCTGATACTCCATTGCATCAATCTCGCTGTCGCCGACTGTGCCGACTGAAGTGTCGATAGAGTGTGAGTCAAACAGCTTTACGGCATCGCCTGCAATGAAAGCAAACAATGCAAGACCCACAAAGATAACCAAGAGTGGGCCCATGTTGCGTAGTTTTTGTAATGTTGCCATAAATATTATTTTTTTTGTTTTGTTTTTTTGCATTAAACTTTGCAAAGTTAGTAAAATGCTTTGGAATTATTGTAATAAATAATCAAAAAGTTGCAATAAATAATGGACAAAAAAGGCAGCGCAAAGGCCCTTTTTTGTCCATTATTGCATTATTTTCACAAATTGTTCTGTTTTTGTCCAGATACAGCTTCCGGCTACAGGTTATTTGGGTTCTCCTTTTACCGAGAGCTTGACCAGTTCAATCTTGGTGTTCCTCAGTTTTGTCGCCTGTATGCTGAATTTACCTATTTTTATCTTCTCGTTCAGCTGCGGGAAACGTTGCAGGTGTACAAGAATGAAACCGCTGAGTGTCTGGTAGTCATCCGATTCGGGAATCTCAAGGTCGAACATCTCGTTAATGTGCTCTATCTCAAGTCTTCCCGACAGCAGATACTCGTTCTCCCCAAGCTCTTTCGCTATGAGATTCTGGTTGTCGTGCTCATCCTCAATCTCGCCGATAATCTCCTCGAGCAAGTCCTCGAGCGAGACTATTCCCGACGTGCCGCCGAATTCATCAACGACTACGGCGAGTGACTTCTTCTGTTGCATGAGCCTGCGCATCAGTTTCTCGGCCGACAGGGTCTCGGGTACATATGGCATCTTGCATATCTTCTGCTGCCAGTTCTTTCCCAGACGGAACAGTTCCGAGGAGTGTATGTAGCCGATGATGTTGTCAATGTTGTCCTTGAAGACCACCACTTTTGAGTGTCCCGATTCGGTAAATATCGATTTCAGTTCCTCGAGTGGCGTGTTTACCTCCACCGCATCAATCTCGGTACGTGGCACCAGGCAGTCTCTGACCTTGATGCTCGAGAAATCCAGTGCATTCTGGAAAATCCTCACGTCATTGTCGATATCCTCTTTCTCATCGGCATTGTCAAGCGTTGACTGTATAAGGTTATTCAGTTCAGTCTTCGTGAATGTGGTGTCGCGGACCTCATCCTTGATTCTGACATTGAAGATGCGCAGTAGAAGACACGAACAGAATGTCGTGAACTTTGAGAGCGGATAGAGTATGATGTATATGGGATAGATTATGAGGGCAAACCTCTTGAGCGAACTGTTCGGGTCAATCCTGAACAGCGCCTTAGGGACAAATTCGCCTGTAAAGATTATTACAATAGTGGAAATAACGGTCTCGAGCAACAGCCTTACCGATTCATTGCCTTGAAGTCCTGCCAGAATGGTGCTGTTCAGTATCCTTGCCATGAGAATACCATATATGACAAGCACGATATTGTTGCCGACAAGCAGTGTCGAGATGAAATTGTTGCTGTTCGAGTAGAACTTGTTTATGGCTGCTGATGTCAGCGAGGGCTCGCTGCGGTCAATGCCGTGAAGGAGCTTGTTCGATGACACGAATGCTATCTCCATACCCGAAAAGAGCGCAGAGAAAAGTATTACGATTATGAGCAGTATTATGTTGGTTGTCATCTTGTCACTCTTCTTTGATTGTATAAATACCCTTGGTGTTCTTTATTTCCCACTGTGTCATGTTCTGGTTCGATGAGAAGCCGATACCTTCGGTTGTCTGCTCCTCCTGTTCAATCTTTATGTACGCGTCGGAGTATATCTTCTCTTCCTCCTGGTTCCAGTACATGAGGTCGGTGTAGAAACGCTCGTTCTTGGGGTTCCTGATATCTACGTTGCCTATAAGTTTCCACAGCTTCTGCTCGCTGTAGTAGTAGGCTGTGTCGCACTTTATTGTCGCTTCCACGTTCATTTCGTAGTCATACTTCTCAAGGTACACGCCCTTCTCGAAGGCCCAGTAGGGTGGTTGCCTACGGTCGAATACGAGCCACTCCTCGGCGTCAATCCTGTAGCTGATGCGGCCCGAGTCGCTTATTATAGTGCTTACACCATACGTGCTCATGACAGCCATAGAGTCGCGGTTCTCTATTATCACGCTCTCCTCCTGTGCACTGTTGCATGAGGTCACGAAAATTGGTACAACAACCGCAAGTGCTACGGCTGTTGTACCAATAAACCTGATTATTCTATTAACGGATCTTTGTGCTCTCATTAATCCAACCACCGATGTTGATGACCTTGCCAGCCTCGTATCCTCTCATGAAGAGGTCCTCGATTTTGGGTGTGTGCTTGCTGTAGATAGCGAAGAGCTTGTCGGCCTCTCTCTTTACAGAGGGGTCTACAGCCTTAGCGCGGTCAAGACGGTCAAGGCAGAGGAAGTATGTACAGCCGTTCATGATGTCATCCTCGCTCCACTTGTTCGCAGCACCGTAGCACTGTGCGATGAGGATATGTGGCTGGCCGTACTTGCTGTTGAAGCTGAGTGCCTTGTTCGCATAAGCGCGAGCCTTGGCGTAGTTGTTGAGGCTGTACTGAATCAAACCTACCTTGTAGCAGAGCTCGGCCTTTGTGGTGATAGATGCCTCAAGCTCGATAGCCTGGTCGAAGAACTCGATAGCCTTGTCAATCTCGCCCTTCTTGTAGTAGCGGTAACCGCAACCCATGGCTGCCTTTGCTGTAGGCTCGATTGCGAGTGCATACTCGGCTGCAGTGAGGTATGTGTCCTCATTTGTACACTTGAGCATACTCATTACAGATAGAACCTTGTTCAAGTATTCGATATTCTCCTTGTTTGCCTCGAGTGTAGGAGCGTAAATCTTGCTCAAATCCTCGCAAGAAGCAGCACCACTGTTGATGAAATATGCGTCGATGTTGCTCTTTGAGATACGTGAAGCGTCAATCATCTTGCCATATGCGATAGCGTTCAGACTGTCTCTCGGGTTACCCTCCTCCTGATACTTCTTCTCGCTGCGCTCGATATTGTCATGGTACTTGTCAAGAACCTCTACAATGTAGATTGATGCGTTCAAATAGTCATCGATAATCTGCTCGCTGTGGCTCTTGTCCTGCTTGTACTTGAGTGCAGAGTACTTCATGAAGCGCTCTGTGACAGCGTACTCTGACATGCCCTTCTCCATCTCAACAGATTTCGCGAGCATGTTGTACATTGTGTCAACCGGAGCATCCTTGTAGTATTGCATGTATGCCAAGGCCTTCTTGCCGAGCAACTGGCCGGCTGAGAGCTTTGTCTTTGTGATGGCCTGCAACTTGTCGATATACTTTATCTCCTGGTCGTAGACACTGAGAAGTTCCTGTATGTAAGCCTCCTTCTTTGCGGGGTCACTCTCCTTCTTAATGAGCTCGGTAAGGAGCTTTACACCATTGGTGTATGTGTCTACACGCGCAACGGGGAACTCGTTGAATATAGTCTTCCAAGACTCATATGCAGTCGCGTAGTCCTTGTTGTTGAGGTTTACATTTACAATAGTAATAGTCTCGATACATCTCACGCTGTCCTCACCCTGTCCGAAACGGAATTCGTTGGTGATACCATTCTGTGCGCTTGCACTTGTTGCTACAAGTACAAGGAGTGCAAAAATCAATTTCTTCATTATTATTCTCTTTACTTATATTTTTATTCTGTATTTATCTCACTTTCAGTTTCATGAACCAGCTCTCGTTGAATGTTATGCCAAGGTTGATTCTGAAATAGTTCTCGGCAATCATACCTGCCGATTTAGGTTCCATGTGTATGAACTGCCCCGAGAGATGCAGTGTTGCATGGCTGTTCCTGTTGTTGCCGTTGATGAACGGTAGCGATATACCTGCGCTGACACCGTACTCCTCGCATCCTTTTCTTCCCTCTATTTCTGTGTATGGCTGTGCATAGTAGGCTCCGGCTCTGTAGGTAATCATCTTGAATATGTTGTTCGACAATGTGGCCGGTGCATATTCGGCACCGATTGATACCTTGCTCCTGTCAATGCCCTTGTCAATGCCGAAGAACGATGATGTGCTCCACTGCTGCAGGGTGTAGTCGGCTCCTATCTTCAACCTATTGTTGTATGTATATGTAAAGCCGATACCATATGTATGTGGCAGGCTGAAACCGCCCTTTATTCTCTCAGTGGTGGTAGAATCCGTTGTTATCTCGGTAATTTTGCCTTTGGCGTTCATGTCGTGCCCGAGCGAATATGTCGCACCTATTACAATATCGTTCTTCTTGCCCAGTTTGGTCGCATACTGCAATCCGAAATCGACCTTGTAGCTTTTCATTGTCACGTTGTATGTGCGGGTGCGGTCGGTGCTGTTCGCAAAGTCAATACCCACTTCATGGGTAATGTCACCGTAGACGTACGACCCCATGACACCTACTGAAAGGGATTTTATCGGCTGCCAACCGAGACCGATGTATGGCTGGTAGATGCCGCCTGTACCGCTATATCTGTTCTTACTGGCATGGTTGGTGCCATTGTTCGATGTGTTGCTGAACGAGTAGCCTACATTAGAGTATGGCAGAAAACCTGCCGACATGCCAAGGTTCTTGCGGATTCTGAACTGTACCGCTACATAATCGAAACTGGCATTCTTGGCATTTATCTTCTTGTTCCCCTCCTTGAAATTCACATTCTGTAACGAGAAACCTGCCTCAAAAAGCATTGTCAGGGTGTCGGCCTGTGCAAAAGATGCCGGGTTCAGTATATTTATGTATCCGTTGCTGCGGAGTCCGTAGCCCAGACCGCCCATCTGTCTGTTTACGCCCAGGCTCTGGTCCGACAGCAGTCCGACGCCGTAACGTGAATACGGCGAATTGCTGCCATTGTCCGCATATGAGCATGTCATGGCAAACAGCATTGCAATGAGTGTGAATATCTTTTTATTCATTATAGTAGTCCTGTAAAATACAATTCAATCCTTTGGCAACTAAATATTTGTCTGCAAAGATGCTACTTTTTATGCTATTTTTCAACGATTTTTCATCTCCGCCCGTTAAAAAAACCAAAACGTCGCCATATTTTTCTCTGTATTCAGTGATGTAACCTTCAATCTCATGGCAAATCCCTCTTATTACTCCGCTCCGGATAGCCGTTTCGGTGTCATGCCCCATAACCGGTGTCTCGCCCTCCTTCTCTATGAGCGGCAGGCGGCTCGTGTAGTCATGAAGTGCCATCAGACGCATCTTTATTCCCGGTGAAATGTTGCCGCCGCGGTAGTGTCCGCATCTGTCTACAAAATCAATGGTAATGGCGCTCCCGCAGTCAATGACAAGCATGTCATGTCCCGGAGCCTCGTTCCAGGCACCTGTCGCTGCCGCAAGCCTGTCGCTGCCCAGAGTGTGTGGCGTGCTGTAGTCTATGCTCAGTGGAGTGGGTGTCCCGCTATTGAACCATAGCACCGGGCATCCAAGTATCCCGAACTCCTTTCTTGCGGCATCATCAAGGTCTATGACCGATGATACTATTACCTTCTCAATCTCGAATTCCTTGTTCCACTCACTCAGGATTCCGGATGTTCCGTTGTTCCTCCGTGAATGTAGGACAAGCTGCTTTCCATTGAATAGATAGTACTTCGAACTGTTGTTTCCTATGTCTACAATAAGGTTCAAAATCGGGTGCTTGAAAATTTTTTGCAAAGATACAGCAAACGAGCGAGAAATATGAAGTTTACTTCATTTTTTTCAAGGCGAGTGCAGAAAATCTTCGAGGTTTACCTCAAAGACAGTAACTCTGAGCGAGAAATATGAAGTTACTTCATTTTTTTTGATTTTTTTTGCTCAGTGCTAATTTCGTTTTGTGCCGGGGCATTGCATGCTTTCCGCATGCCGTGCAGACAATGCAAGTTGAACAGAGTACTCCAATCTTTCCAATGAAACGGTTTCTTCTTTTTGTTGCTTACGGCGGAAATTGTATCTTTGCATCGCTCTAATTATTTAAAATTAATATTTTAGTGAAAAGAATATTCTTCCTGTTGATGGCGTGTATGCTTGTCACAGCTCCGATGAGGGCGGATGAGGCACGTTTCAGTCTTATTACATGCTCTCCCGGCGATGAGGCCTATTCCCTTTTCGGGCATACGGCATTGAGGTATGTCGATGAGGAGAGTGGGGTGGACAAGGTCTACAATTACGGCTATTTCAGTTTCGATACTCCCAATTTCGTGTGGCGTTTCATTCTTGGCCAGACCGATTATCTTGTGGCTTCGGTACCTTTTGAATATTTCATTCCCGAGTATGTGGAGCGTGGCTCTATGGTCGTGGAGCAGGTACTCAACCTCACTCCGTCTCAGGTAAGGAGTCTATACAGTCTTCTCGAAGAGAACTGCCGTCTCCGGAACAGGGTCTACCGCTATAACTATTTCTATGCCAACTGTACCACGAAGGCTCGTGACAAGTTCCTGGAATCGCTCGGCAACGGGTGCAGTATCGTGTACATGCAGCCTGAGGTTCCTCTGCCCACATTCAGGGAGGCGCTCCGTTCAATGACTGCTTCCCATCCATGGTACTCGTTCGGCATTGACCTGCTCATGGGCTCCGACGTTGATAGCCCTGCCACATCCGAACAGTTGCAGTTCATACCCGCAAATCTCATGAAAGACTTCGGTAATGCATGTATTACCGATGCCGTGCGTGGTAGCGTGCCGGCTGTCAAGGCAACCAATATCATCGCCCGGGAGAACAAGCCTGTTGCCACACGCAATAATCTTACCCCGTTCAATGCTTCGCTGCTGCTGTTGCTGTTCACTTTCATTGTCATGCTGTGTGAGCTTCGCAGTAAAAGGACATTCTGGGGCTATGACCTTGTACTTATGACAGTGCAGGGGCTTGGAGGATGTCTGTTGCTGTTCATGGCGCTCTGCTCCGAGCATCCGGCTGTCGATGCCAACTTCGTGATGCTCCTCATAAACCCGCTTGTACTCATCCTGATGCCGTTTCTCATATACCGCATAATCAAGCATAAGCCACTTCGGATAGCATGGGTGCAGGTAACCTTTGTGCTGCTCTTTTTCCTTTCGGCACTCTTAGGCCTGCAGTGTTATCCCGCACCGCTCTACTTCTGCGCGGCCGCAATACTTTCACGCTCATTGTTCCACATATATAAAGAGAGAATATGCGAATTAAATATTGTCTGACACTTCTTCTGCTGTGCGTGTTCCATGTATCTGCGCAGCAAAAAATGAATACTCCGAAACTCTATCTCAACATCACTGTCGACCAGTTGCGCAGTGACTTCCTCTATGAGTTCAGCGACCTCTATTGCGACGGTGGTTTCAAGCGTCTGCTGTCGGGGGGCAAGGTGTTCCCCAATGCCTATTATCCTTTTGAGAACATTGACCGCGCATCGGCTGCGGCCGCGCTTGCGTCAGGTACAATGCCCTATGTCAACGGTATTGTAGGCGAGCGTTGGCTCGACCGTTCATCCCTCCGCATAGTGAACTGTGTAGAGGACCACAAACATCAGGGTGTCTACACCAATTCGCCAATGTCGCCTGCGAGGCTCAAGGCCATTACGGTGACCGATGAGATGAAGCGTGCCACGCGCGGCAACTCAATCATATGTTCAATAGCTCCCGACGAGGATGCGGCGGTGCTGGCAGGCGGGCATGCTGCCGACCATGTGCTATGGAAAAACAACTCCACAGGTTACTGGTGCAGCTCAAGCTACTATGGTCTCTATCCGCAGTGGGCTGCCGACAAGAACAAGGAGATTCGCGGGCGTTCAAGCAAATGGGTGCCTTTGTTCCCAACCGAACAGTACAATAACTTCGGCGAGGAGGCTCCCGATGCTTTTTCCTACTCATTCAACGGCCTCAAGGAGATACGCACATACAAGACCACAGCCTGCATCAACGATGAGGTCAACGAGATGGCGAAGGCTTTCCTTGAGGGGACGCTTGCCGGCAGGGATGATATTGCCGACTGTCTGTCGCTTACATACTATGTGGGTAACTACAACGGCAACTCGATGGAGGAGCGCCCCATCGAAATTCAGGATATGTATGCGCGTCTTGACAGGAATATCGCCGAGCTGCTCGATTATGTCGACAAGCTGATAGGGCTCGACAATGTCGTGGTTTCCGTTGCCTCAACGGGCTATGTGATAGAGAACAGCGAGGACGGTGCGAAGTACCGTCTCCCCTCGGGCAAAATATATATGGACAGGATAGAAGGCCTGCTTAATGTCTATCTGACGGCACAATTCGGTAAGGGCGATTTTGTAGAGGGAGTGTATGGCAGTCAGCTATACCTCAACCGTAAGACAATCGAGAACCTGAAATTGGATAAACTGGATGTCGTTTCGCATACTGTCGAGTTCCTGAAGTCCATCGAGGGCGTTGAAGATGTGTTTACCATTTACCGTTTGGGCGGTATGCTCAGTCCTGAAATGCAGTATGTGAAGAACGGGTACAACCCTTCAAGTTCGGGCGATGTGTGGCTGCGCCTGATGCCTGGTTGGAAGGTCATTACCGATGTGGCTTCGGAGTCAAATACCATATTCCGCACGCCAGTAATGTTCCCCATAATAATCTATGGTTGCGGCACACAGCCAAGAGTGGTCGATGACATGACTCCGGCAAGCATCCTTGCTGCCGAAGTGGCGCGTATGCTTCACATACGCCGTCCCAATGACAACAGTCTCAGGGTGTTCTGAGGCCTTCAGCTGTTTCATTATAAACAATAAATCCTTGTGCTGCGGCACAAGGATTTATTGTTTATAATGACCTGTAACAGGTTAGTATGATTTCTCGATGCTCCATACAAAGGCTCTGAGTCCGAGCTGCGGCGAATCCTCATCAAGTGCCTTTATATCCTTAAGGATATTGTCTACATGCTTGTCCTCGACAACGGTAATGATTGAACCGCACATTGATGGCCACGCGTGTGTGCCGTAGTGGGGCTCTCCGCTGACGCTACCGCGTCCCTGCATATGGTCGAAGAAAGAGAAACCGCGGCAGTTGTTGTGTGTCAGGATGTCGATAACAGCCTCCTTATGTGAAATGTCAAAAGTAATGAATACGCTTTTCATATTTACTGATTTTGTATTCTCTGCGGGGCACGCCCCGCAGAGAATATATTGTTATTACTTATCCTTATGCTTTAGCTGCTCCTCCTGCTTGTGCTCCTTCCAGTATTCGTTGAGCTCGCGCTGTTTCCTTATTCTCCTGCGCTTGTTCTTAACACCGTTGGCAGCGAATATACTGTACATCGCAGGCACGTAAATCATGGTCATGATAGTAGATATTGTAAGACCACCGATTACGGCAATACCGAGCGGACGCCACATCTCGGCACCTACACCCTGGCTCACGGCCATAGGCACCATACCGAGGATGGTTGTACATGTTGTCATGAGTACCGGACGCAGACGGCTCTTGGCTGCACCCACGCAGGCTGCAATGATACCCAGGCCACGTTCACGCAACAGCATGATGTAGTCGATGAGCACGATACCGTTCTTGACAACCATACCGATAAGCATGATACCGCCGAGCATTGACATGATGTTCAGGTTCGAACCGGTAATGAAGAGTCCGAGCAATACACCGCTCAATGCAAACACTACTGAGAACATTAGGATGAACGGATAGGTCAGTGACTCGAACTGTGATGCCATCACGATGAACACAAGTACAAGGATGATGATGGCAAGCTGTCCAAGGTCGCGGTTCGACTCCTGCTGGTCCTCATAAGAACCGGCAACCTGAATGGCGATACCTGTAGGAATCTCCATCTGCTCTATGATGCTCTGACCATATGTCACACCATCACTGAGCGCGGCACCTGCAGCCATAACGGCATCAACGGTAACGATACGCTCACGGTCCTTACGCTCGATGGTAGGAGGCATGTCATTCATAACGACCTTACCTACCTCTCTGAGGCTAATCGGGCCGTTCTTGCCTATGAGTTTTATATTCTCGATGTCATCGATGCTCTGGCGTGCCTCGGGGTTGTAGCGCACCTTTACGTCATACTCCTCACCATCCTCGCGGTAGTATGTCGCAAGGGCGCCGTTGTAACGGTTGCGGATGTATGTGGCAGCAGTGCTCAGGTTCAGTCCGTGCATTGCCAGTTTCTCGCGGTCGAATTCTACACGGTACTGTGGCTGGTAATCGCTTCGGCTGATGTTGACCTGAGTGATGAGGTCGCTCTTCTTCATCTCATTTGCAAACTCTTTTGCAAGGCGGTCTGTCTCTTTGAAGTCGTATCCGTAGATTTCGAATGTAGCCATACTCTGACCACCCATGCCTCCGCCCTGTCCGGTAGAGATGTTCGACTTGGCAATCTCGGGGAACTCCTTCACGTCGGCGCGCATCTGGTCGCAAATCTCATCGATAGACAGTTCACGCTGGTCGGACGGCACGAACGACATATTGAAGCTGATGATGTGTGAACCGTTGTCGCTGAGTGAGGCGAAAGTATTGTTCTCATCGGCCTGACCCACAGTGAAGTTACATGCCTTTAAGTCTTTACCGTAACGCTCTCTCCAGATGTTTGTCAGCTTCAGAGCTATATCTCTTGATGTATCGATGCGTGTACCTACAGGCAACTCAATCTTCGCACTTGCGCGGGCGCTGTCATTTGCAGGGAAGAACTCGCTCTTGATACCCTTTGCGCATAGAAGGCTGACTGCGAACAGGCCGAAGCAGCCTGCAAGTACTGTCCAGCGGTGGCGTACGGCCCAGTTGATGATTGCTGCGTAGCCGTTGTCGATAGCGTCAAGTACCTTCTGGATAGGCCTGTATATAAGGAGGAAAATCTTGCTCTGCTTCTTCTGCAACTTGAGCATCTTGGCACACATCATAGGTGTCAGCGTCAACGAAGCAACAAGAGAGATGAGCATGATGATACACATCATCCAACCGAGCTGCTTGAAGAGTACACCGGCCATACCGGTAACCATTGTCAGCGGGAAGAACACGGCGAACATGGTCAATGTAGATGCCATAACCGATACACCCACCTCGTTTGTTCCGTGGATGGCGGCGTTCTGCGGGCTTGAACCACGCTCGATGTGTGTTGTCACGTTCTCAAGCACCACGATGGCGTCATCCACAACCGAACCGATAGCGATACTCAAACAGGAGAGTGAAATCATGTTGATTGAACCGCCTGTAGCATACAGGTAGATGAATGATGCGATGAGCGAGAACGGAATTGTGATGGCGATGATGATAGTCGCCCTCCAGCGTCCGAGGAAGATGAACACCACGAGCACCACGAACACAAGCGCGTCCATGATTGTTCCCGAAAGTGTGTCCACTGTCATGAGGATGTTCTCGGATGTATCCACGATGATGTCAATCTTCACATCCGAAGGCAAACGCTTCTGAAGCTCGGGAAGAGCATCGCGTATGGATTGTGAGATAGCGACGGAGTTACCTCCTGACTGCTTCTGTACGATAATCATCGCACCCTGCTGGCCGTCGGTGTATGTCTCCTGTGCGCGCTCCTGCACGTTGTCGTGTATTGTAGCGACATCCTTGAGGAACACGTTCACACCGTTGAAGTTGCCCACAACGATGTCATACATCTCTTTGGGGTCGCTGAACTCGCCCTCGACACGCAGTGCGTATGTGTTGTTACCGATGTCGAATGTACCGCCGGGAATATTGCGGTTCTCGGCGCCGATAGCAGCACTTACCGACTCTACCGGTATGTTGTATGCCTCCATCTTGGCAGGGTCCATGTAGACGTTGATTTCGCGCTCAGGTGCACCCGAGATTGATACGGTTCCCACACCGTCGATACGTGCAAGCGGGTTTACCACGTTGTCGTCAAGAATCTTGTACAGCGCTGCCTGGCTCTCCTCAGCCTTTACCGAAAGCATCATGATAGGAATCATATCGGTAGAGAACTTGAAGATGATAGGGTTGTTGGCATCATCGGGGAGTGCCGACGCAACCATGTCGAGCTTGTCGCGTACATCATTCGTGAGGTCATCGATGTCATATCCGAACTCGAACTCGAGTGTGATTACCGATACGTTCTCGCGCGAGTTGCTGGTAATATGCTTGAGATGCTCAACAGAGTTGAGTGTGTTCTCCAACGGACGCGATACGTTGTTCTCGATATCCTCGGCACTCGCACCGTTGTAATATGTAAACACCATAATGGTGTTTGTCTCAATGTCCGGCATCAGGTCGATGGGGAGCTTTGAGAATGAAAAGACACCAAAAAGAGCAATCGCCAAAAAGCAGAGCGATGTCATAATCGGTTTCTTTACCGCACTTTCATATATACTCATATCACTAAATTTTTCTGTTGTTATTCAATGAATTATTCAATAACCTCAACCTCGGCACCATCGGAAAGATAGGTCTGGCCTGCAATAACCACCTGGCTGCCGTTCTCGACGCCCGAGATGAGCTCGTAACGGTCGCCGAGACGCTGTCCCAACTCTACCTTGTTGTTCTTTACCTGGCCGTTCTCATATGTGTACACATAGTAGTCTCCGCTGCCTGCCTGTTTGATTACAGCCACGTCGGGTACTACGACACGGCTCTTTGTACCGAAGTTGATTGTCGCTCTGCCGTACATGCCCGGGCGTACGCTTGCATCCTTGTTGTCGAGTTTTATTTCAACGGGGAATGTGTGTGTAGCAGCGTTGATTGTGGGGTATACAATGCTTACCTTGCCGTTGAACTCCTTGTCGCCGTATGCTTCGAAGTTGAGCTTCACGTCAAGGTTCTTGTTTGTGACAGCGTAGAGTGACTCGCTTACGTTGACCTTCATCTTCACCGGTGAAATCTGCTCTACGACAAGGATTGGCTGACCGCCGTACATGTCGCCGTTGTCGTAGTTGCGCTTTGTGATGACACCGTCAATGGGGCTTACGAGAACAGTATTCTCAAGACGGTTGGCAAGGCTCTTTCTGTTTACCTCGAGCTGTGTCTTGGCGTTGTCATACTCGGCCTTTGATGCGCCACCTACCTTGTACAGTTCCTCGACGCGCTTGAAGTCGATAGTCTGGTTCTCTACCTGAAGCTTCAACTGGTCGAGGCTGCTTGCGTCAAGGTTGACCAGCTGCTGCCCTTTCTTTACGTAGTCGCCCACCTCAACGAGAATCTTCTCGATGCGGAGCGGTGAGTTTGGGATGATGTTGTTTTTTACTTCAGCCTCAACTGTAGTAGTGTATACCTCGCTCTGCATAACCTCCTCGGCTTTTACGGTAGCAATCTTTACCTTTGGCTTTGCCTGTTCTACGGCACTTGCCTGCTGAGCACCTTCTTTCTCTGTCTCTGAGCTGCCGCATGAACTCAAGAGAGCCACAGCGAGCATTGCGATGAATGTCAGATTCTTTTTCATAGATATATTTTGTTTTTATTCTTTACCCAATACTTTGTTTAACTCTGATTTAGCTACAAGGTAGTCATAGATTGTGTTGTTGTATGAGAGCTTTACGTTGGTGAGTGACACCTGCGAGTTTGTAAGCTCAAGGATTGTTCCGCGGCCCACGTCGTAACGCTTCTGGCTGATTTCGAGCCCCTTCTGTGCAAGTTCCACAGCATTCTTGTTGCTCTGGAGCTGCTCGGCGCTCTTTGTCATGTTGTCTATGTAGCTCTGTGCCTGCATGCCAAGCATGCGCTCAGTGTTTATTCTTGTCTCGGCAAGCTGGTACTGCTGTATCTTGTTGCTCTTCAGCTGAGTCTGGTTGCTTGCCTTGAAGATTGGAATATTAAGCGAGAGCGTCAATGATGAGGCGTTGCTCCAGTTGAACTTGTTTACCTCCCAGTTGGTGTTAGACATTGACTGGTACTGGTAGCTGCCTACCAGAGCCAATGTAGGGAGGTATGATGTCTTCATGAGCTTACGCTGTCTGCCCAGAAGCTCACCCTGCATGTCAATCTGGCGGAGTGAAGAGTTGTTGCTCAGGTCAATTTCGTTGTTTGCAGCCATTGTCATCTCGGCCTCGTGGTTCTTGAGGTTGTCATCGATTACAAGGTCAACATCTGCGGTAATGCCCATGAGCACTTTCAGTTGCAGCTTGGCAATCTCCACTGCGTTCTTGCCGCTTACGACCGATGGCCATGCGCTGTTCTTCTGTACCTCGGCGCTGATTTTGTCATATTCGCTCACTCTTCCCTGCTCATACATTGCATTCACAATGTTGAAGTTTGTCTCGGCCAGCTTGTAGTTCTCGTTCAGCACGTTGTATGAGTCCTGTGCAAGCATCAGCTGGTAGTATGCCTTTGTAACCTGGTTCACAAGGTCAATTTTGGAACCGCGGCTCTTCTCCACAGCCAACTGCAGGTCGCTCTTGGTTAGGCTCATTGTCTGGTATACTGCAGGAGCATAGAGCGGCAATGATACCTGAAGCGCTCCGTTCCATGTGTTGGAGTCATCCATACCCATCTTGAAGCTACCCATGCTGGTCTTTATTTCCGCAACCTTGATGTTGTAGGTCACGCTTCCTGTCAGCGATACTGTAGGGAGCAGGTTCTGCCATGCCTCAGTCTTCGATACCTCTTTCAATTCAATCTCTTTCTCTGCAACCTTCATCGTCGGGTTCTCGCTTAGTGCAAGTTCAATTGCCTTGTCGAGAGTGAGGTGCATTGTTGGTGCGGCCTCCTGAGCGTTTGCCGTAAAGGCAAACAGTGTCAGCAGCGCCATCACTGTTCTTAATCTCATTTTCAGGTTCATAATAGATGTTTATTATTTTGTTATTTCGTTCTTGTTAAGGTACTCTTCAATAATCTCCTGCCCTTTGATGGTTGATATCCCACGCAGGTAGAAAAGGATGAGTGTACGTCCCAGTTCATCGGGTGTATATCGGCTCAGTTCGTTCTTCTCATCCTTCATGTTGGCCGTGAATATTGTCTGCAGGTCGCGACGCAGGATGAAAAGAAGGATTTCAAAGTTAGCATCTTCGCGGAACAGTCCTTGTGTACGTCCCACTTCCATCCAGGCTATGAACTTCTGGTCGTTCTTGTGGTTCTTTTCATTATGCATCTTCAGTATGTCGGGGTAACGTTCAAGGTCCTTGAAGAATCTTATATTCATATTCTTGAGGCCTTGGAAATAGAGGGTGTATAGTCCCAGAATTATGTCAAGCACGTGTTTCGCCCCACGAATCTTTATCTTTGCCTTGTCCCTCGTCCGCCTGTTATGCAACTTGAGGGTCTCGAGCAGCAACTGCTCTTTATCGGCGAAGAGTTCGTAGATAGTGCGTTTGGAAATGGATAGCGCTTGCGCTATGTCATCCATCTTGACATCCTTGATTCCTCTTTTAGCAAACATCTCCAATGCCTTCTCGACAATGATTCTGTATACCTCTTCTTTAGTATGTTCTTCTTTGGTTTTAGTGTGTTCCATATCGTTTGCAAAGATACTGCGAAAACTTTTCACGGCAAAAAAGTTTTTGCGATATATTGCGGAAAAATTTCAATATTAATTTTTTTTAGTGTTTGTAAATAAATCAGAACCGCGATTATGGAAAATGAAGTTTTGAAAATAAAATTCCATAGTTCATGAGCCTTTGGCATTGTGACAAAAGAAGCAGCGATGCACGTCAGTACATCGCTGCTTTCTATCAAGGAATGTGTCACTCTTCGAGCAGTTTCTTAAGAAACTCATTCATCTCCTCATCGAAACCTTCTAGAAGCCCTTCGCTGAGTATGAGCGTGTCATCATCCACAATCAGCAGGTCTACGATATCCACACCTTCATCATCGGCAAGTACAAAGGAGTATGGCTTCACGATGTTCAGGCTATCGAACTTGCCATTATCCTGCATCTTGACCAACAGGGTACGTAGCTCTTTCTCGAAGACTTCCTCATCATGTACTCCCTCCCACTCAATAATATGTACGCGCGCGAGGGTGTTGTCGTCATCGTCGTTGATGAGCAGCTCGCCGTTCTCGCCGTTCACATGCATGTGGAAGTCCGTTACTCTTGTCTCTTCTGCAGTGACAAAATTCATGGTCATCCTCCCGATGGCCTCCTGTAGTCTGCTCTGTGTTTCTCTGCTAAGTGACATATCGCTTATGTTTTATTGTTGCTTAAACTGCTTTTAGATATTCTTGCCGCAGCAGTTCTTGAACTTCTTGCCGCTGCCGCAAGGACATGGGTCATTGCGACCTACTGTCTTGGCCGCACGTATCGGCTCGCGCTTTGCGTTCTCGCGTGTGTCCTGGCGTGCAGCAGCCTGCTGATGCGGGTCGTTCAGGTCGACCTTTGTCTCATTGTACTGCTGCTTTGGTTTGTTGGCACCCTGTTCTGGTGCAACCGAGACATTAGCCGGCTGCTGCTCCTGTACATCAAGCTGGCAGCGTGTCAGTATCATCACGCTCTGGTCGTTGATTTTGCTTATCATCTTGTCGAACAGTGTAACCGACTCGAGTTTGAAGATGAGCAACGGGTCTTTCTGTTCGTAGCTTGCATTCTGTACCGAGTGCTTCAGCTCATCGAGGTCGCGCAAGTTCTCCTTCCATGCGTTGTCTATTGTATGGAGCAGTATGGCCTTCTCGAAACACTTGATGATTTCCTTGCCCTTGGACTCATATGCGAGTTTCACATTTACAGGAATATTGTACTTGTGGCGGCCGTCGCTTATGGGCACATACACGCTCTTGTCGTGTGTCTCGGGGCGGGTAGTGTAGAGGTACTCGAAGAACGGCAATGCCTGTGCTGCCATGCGTTCGGTGCGCTGCTTGAAGTTCGCCATTACAGCCTCGAAGCATACCTCGGCCTTCTCCTCGTTGTCCTTCTTGTTGAACTCCTGCTCGCTCAGCGGCATCTCGGTAGCCATCAGGCGGAGCATCTCCATCTTGGCATCCTCATAGAGGAAGTTCTCTACGATGTTGTAGCAACGGTCCCAGATAGTGTTTACAATGTCCATTCCTATGCGCTCTCCCATGAGTGCGTGGCGACGCTTGGTGTATACCACGGTACGCTGCTTGTTCATCACGTCATCATACTCAAGCAGGCGTTTGCGGATGCCGAAGTTGTTTTCCTCGACCTTCTTTTGGGCACGCTCTATTGATTTTGATATCATCGAGTGCTCAATCATGTCACCCTCCTTGAATCCCAGACGGTCAAGTGTCTTTGCAATGCGGTCAGAACCGAAGAGGCGCATGAGGTTGTCCTCGAGCGACACGAAGAATACCGATGAACCAGGGTCGCCCTGACGGCCGGCACGTCCGCGCAACTGGCGGTCGACGCGGCGCGATTCGTGGCGCTCGGTACCGATGATGGCAAGACCGCCCGCATCGCGTACCTCCTTGCTCAGCTTGATATCGGTACCACGACCCGCCATGTTGGTGGCTATGGTAACGGTGCCCGAGAGACCCGCCTTGGCAACGATGTCCGCCTCCTTCTGGTGGAGCTTGGCGTTGAGGACGTTGTGCGGTATCTTGCGTATGGTAAGCAAACGGCTGAGGAGCTCTGAAATCTCGACAGAAGTCGTACCCACAAGCACGGGGCGTCCCTCCTTGACAAGCTTCTCAATCTCCTCGATGACGGCATTGTACTTCTCTCGCTTTGTCCTGTATATGCGGTCGTTCATGTCGATGCGCGCAATCGGGCGGTTTGTCGGAATGACAACCACATCGAGCTTGTAGATGTCCCAGAACTCTCCTGCCTCCGTCTCGGCAGTACCGGTCATACCGGCAAGCTTGTGGTACATACGGAAATAGTTCTGCAACGTGATGGTTGCGAATGTCTGCGAAGCAGCCTCTACCTTCACACGCTCTTTGGCCTCGATAGCCTGGTGCAAGCCGTCAGAGTAACGGCGGCCCTCCATGATACGGCCTGTCTGCTCATCCACAATCTTTACCTGTCCGTCCTCTGTAACTACATACTCCACGTCGCGGTCGAACATGGTGTATGCCTTGAGCAGCTGGTTTATGGTGTGTACACGCTCCGACTTGATTGCATAGTCAGTGAGCATCTGCTCCTTCTTCTCGTTCTTCTCCTCGGGAGTGAGCGTGGTGTCGCTCTCGAGCTCCGACATCTGTGTGGCGATGTCAGGGAGTACGAAGAAGTTGGGGTCTGAAGTGTTGCCCGATATCAGCTCGATACCTTTGTCTGTGAGGTCTACGCTGTTCATCTTCTCCTCGATGACAAAGTAGAGCGGCTCAATGGCCTCGGGCATGCGGCGGTTGTTCTGCTCTATGTAGTACTCCTCGGTCTTGAGCATACCCATCTTCACGCCTTGCTCGCTGAGCAGCTTAATGAGTGGCTTGTTCTTGGGCAATGCCTTGTGGCTGCGGAAAAGGGCAAGGTAACCCTCGGCAACCTCATCCTTGTTGTCTGAATAAATCTTTGTACGTGCCTCGGCAAGCAGCTGTGTGGCCAGTCTCTTCTGCGCCTCGACAAGACGTTCCACCAACGGACGGTACTCCTCGAACATCTGGTCCTCGTTTCGTGGAACGGGACCCGAGATGATGAGCGGTGTACGTGCATCGTCAATGAGCACCGAGTCGACCTCATCGACAATGGCGTAGTTATGCTGACGCTGTACCATGTCGCTTGGCTGTACGGCCATGTTGTCACGCAGGTAGTCGAAACCGAACTCGTTGTTGGTACCGAATGTGATGTCGGCAAGGTATGCACGGCGACGTGCATCCGAGTTGGGCTGATGCTTGTCGATGCAGTCCACGCTGAGTCCATGGAACATGTAGAGCGGTCCCATCCACTCCGAGTCGCGCTTTGCAAGGTAGTCATTCACGGTTACCACGTGTACACCGTTTCCGGTAAGTGCATTAAGGAATACCGGCAGGGTCGCAACGAGTGTCTTACCCTCTCCTGTAGCCATCTCGGCAATCTTGCCTTTATGGAGTACTGTACCGCCGAACAGCTGTACATCGTAGTGAATCATGTTCCATACGGTGTCGTTACCGCCGGCCTGCCAGTGGTTGCGGTATATCGCCTTGTCGCCGTCGATGCTTACAAAGTCGAACTTTGCGGCAAGCTCACGGTCAAAGTCGTTGGCCGTGACAATGACGGTCTCGCTCTCGGTAAAGCGGCGTGCGCTGTCCTTCACGATTGCAAAAGCCTCGGGCAACGCCTCATCAAGTGCCTTGTCGAGTACCTCGAGCACCTCCTTCTCCAGCTTGTCAATCTGGTTGAAGATTGATTCTCTCTTCTCAAGTTCCGTATCCTCGATTTTTGCCTTCAGTTCTGCTATTCTTGCACGCAGTTCAGTAGCGCTGCCTTGAATCTTCTCCTTGAGCGCTGCCGATGCGGCACGCAGCTCATCGTTGCTAAGTTCTGAGATTCTGGGGTACACAGCCTTCACCTTGTTAACCCAAGGCTGAATCTCGCGCATGTCACGGCTTGCCTTGTTGCCGAAAAGTTTGCTTATAAATTCGTTAAAACCCATATATAGTAATTCTTTTATTTTCGCATTGAAATGCAAAGTTAGTGATAAAATACTGAAATCCTTATATAAAAAAAGGAAAAAACTCCCCTTATATTGAGGTAAATTGCAAAAACGGTGCCAAAAAAAACAGTACTGCCATTATGGCAGAGGCTATAAAACTGAAAGGTGAATACGCTTGCGGTTGAACTTTGTGTCAAAAGACCGAAACGCGTACGTTCCGGTCTTTTTGTGTCTGTCTGGTTTTTGATGTGCCTATTCAGTGGTGACAAGCGATGGCATGCGTGCCGCCTCGGGGATGTTGAGCGGGAGTTTGTCCTTTGTTACGACAATGTCGTAAATGACATACTGTGCCGATGTCCCGCCTGTATTGGCGAGCCAGAATATCAACTGTTCGCACTTGTCAATTGGAACAGTTATTTCTTGCGGTTCCATGGTCTCGTACAGTGCAATGTCTGCCATTACATTATGGTCAGCGCCAATCATCAGGTGCTCAGGCTCTTCCGATTTAGCGCGTGCCAAAGGAAGACAGCCTACCTTGAATGTCACGGAGTTGTACTCCCCGTAGGTGTTGAAGGCTGCGAGGGAGTTCTCTACAGCTTCTCCTCCTGCTGCAAGCATAAGGAAAGCACCAAGTGGAGCTACTGTTGCTCCTACCGTTGCGCCGCCAACAGCCACTCCCGATGCGACAAAAGAGGCTCCGACTGCAGTTGCTCCCACTATGCTTGCAGCAGCTGCATCTGTGCCATTATCTCCAAGAACACCGAAATCGAGTGAGAAATGTGTGCTTGTCTGCAGTACGAAACCTTTGTATATCCGTTCGCCATTCAGGTCAAAATATGACTTCTTGGTGCTACCGTCATGTAACATCTCATCTTGGTTGTCCGACATCATTGATACATAGTGTATGTATGGACGGCCAAGGTCAATCAGGTCAATCTCATGTGGACAATCGGGCTTTGGATGTACAAACAGGCTGTTCTCGGTAGGCTCGCCCCTGTATACCGCAATGTCGGCAATACCGAATGCTGCAACGTCAAGCCTGCCGCATCCCCTGTTGGCAAAACGGATGGTCCTGCACTTGTTTATGGGTACTACATAGTGCTGGTTGGGGTATGTTGCAATCAGCGGGGCTGAGAAAATGAGCTCGTCATCGGCAAAGAGCATGAGCTGGTCGTCGTTCATGTTCCAGCTTTTGCTGACATAACCGGTTGTGAAACTTATGTAGTCGAACTCGTTTCCAAGGTCAAATGTGGCGCATGCCGATAGGTTGTCATCGAAGAATGATGCGGTCTGGTACAGTATTATGCCTTCGGAAAATCTGGTACCACCCATGGAGAAGGTAATGTAGTCCGATGCACCGTCATATATCTGCTTTTCTACCCTTCCTACAACCTGGTATGGCGGAATGCTGGAGATCAGTTTGCAAGCGTCTGGAAGTTCTTTCAGACGGGGGTCGGGTGGTGCTATGCCGCTTTTAATATCTTCTGCAATGTCATCTTTTTCGGGATATACCATTATCTGGGTTATTTCTGCATATGATTCTCCTTCGATTTGTTCTGTATGGAAAGAAAGGTATTCGCAGTTGTCGATATCAAGAACAACCTGCTTGGCAACATCGCCCTCTTTTATCTCTATTTCCTCTATAATCTTTCCGTCTGCCTTGACTGTAACCCAACCTGAGCCTCCTCCTCCCTTGACGTCATCGCGGCATCCGACAATAAAGCTGAGTTTGGAATAGTGTCTGTGGAGGTTGAAATAGGCCTTTCCGTCGTAAGTTCCAATGAGAGCCATGGTCATATCGCCTCTCAATCCGTAATTATAGACTTGTCTGTTGAGCCTGATGGGAGCATCTGACTCAGTCGTGATGATGTCCATATGATCGCTTATGTAATATGGCATCAGTTCTCTGATAAGTTCTGTTGGCCCGGATGCCTCCATTACTGTTTCGCGAACGTCTACGGGATTCTCTCCTTCTTCCCAAAGTATGGCGTCGGATACTACGGCAAGAATATCTCCACCTTCTATCTTGAAAGTGATTTCTTTGACTCCTGATACGTCAAGGCTGTATTTGCGTGGCGGTTCATAACCCCTGACCTTCTCGTCGAATATCTTCTTGCCGTCGGCGCGTACGGTTACAATGCCCACTTCATCGGAGCACTCATAGCTATGCCCAAGATAGAAAGTAAGGGTCTCATATTCTCCTCCGATGCTGAATGTCGCGAATGCTCCTTCCTCCTTGATTATAAATCCTTTATTGCCGCTTTCTCCTCCGGCCATCCTTATCTCTTTTGCTTTGTATCGGTATACGTTGTATTCCTCCGATGCGGTCGGTGTGAAATTATCTACAAGGTATGTGTACTTTTCGTGCTGTTTGTCCCGTTTGTCTGAATCGCCGTCGCAGTCCAGGTTTGAGAGAAGTACCAAACCTATTACAATTGCAAAAAAAACAAGCCGTCTCTTGAAGTAGATATTGTTCGTGTCCTCTTCCATAAATTTTGTATTATAATAAACCGTTCAGGAACTGTCCAATTCCTAAAATGCTTTCTGACAAAAAACGTACTGTTTTGTTTCTCCATTTTTTTACATTAGAATATGGTAAAATGAATTCAAACAGATTCTAAAGCACAATGTTAAAAAGAAAAATGCTTATATCCAAATATAAATGATATTCTGTGTATGATTTTTTACGGGGTGTGTGGGTAATTGATGGACCGAGGCTGTTTGTCCGCTGTTCTTGATTGTCTCTTTTGCATATCGGTGATAGTCTCCTTTACCATACATAACCGATGCGGATGCTGAAGCTCAGGGCAATATTGTCGTTCCTGCATCCGAGCCACTTCCATAGCTGGAACCCGTGGTGGTAGCCCGTCTCGGCAGGTGTGCCGAAAGCATATCCGCCGCCTACCCATGCATCGGCTATGAAACGTCCTATGCAGTACTGGTAACCGAATGTCCCAAACAGTGCTCCCATCTGTGCCAACGTGCGTTCTCCACAGACTGAATGGGTGTAACGGTAATGCGAATATATTGCTTCGGGGCGCAGGTAGAAACCTGTCAGCGGCTTCTCGGGTCTGTAGCCGTTGAAGAAAAACTTGTGCCCGTAGCGTATGGTAAATCCTGAGGGGTCATTATGGTATTTGTCATATCCTGCACCAATCACACTCGCGCACAGCTCGCTACTTTGCCTTATTCCCGGGAATGCACGTTCATAGGAAATCTTTGTGCTTCCGCTCGCCCATGATAGGAATGTCAGTTTCAGCGCATTCTTATATGGTTGTTTCGCAGCAGCATTATCGGGGTATGACAGCAACAGGAGAAATATGGCGATTGTCGGGAATAGTCGTCTCATGCGTAAAGAATGTTTTTCATAGCTGTCGTGAAGATAGTTATAAATACTTAATGTTCATATCTTTCCTTTTGTGGAATATTTATTTTTTTTTATTTTCGCAAAAAATAACTCTACCATGAAAAGAATATACTGTTTCCTTGGCACATTGTTGCTGCTCTTTATTGTATCGTGCTGTCCAAATGAGAAAATCTATCATGCAAGTGACTTCGGCATAGTGCCCGGAACGGGCGAGGATATGACTGCCAAGGTGGCTGCTGCCATTGAGACAATCAAGGCCGAGTGCAACGGTGAACCGGCAGTGCTGCTTTTCGAGGGTGGTGAGTACGATTTCTACCCCGACAGTGCCAATGTGCGCGAGTATTATATCAGTAATCACGACCAGGACAACCCCAAGAAGGTGGCAATCGTTCTCGAGGGGATGAAGAACTTCACTCTTAAGGGTAGTGACAGAGGAATGGATGCACTCCGTGCCGATTTCATGATGAACGGTCGTATGCTTCCCATTGCTATGGTCGATTGCGAGAACTGCACGCTTGACTTTATCGGCATTGATACGCGCTCGCCGCAGATTACTCAGGTAGAGGTGCTTGAGAACGATACCGAGAACGGTTATATAACATACCGCATCGCTCCTTATGCGAATTACAGGATTGTTGACGGCAATCTGGTTACATATGGCAGCAACTGGGAACTTGTTCCGCAGGCAGGCATTGCTTTTGACGGCGAGACAAGACATCTTGTCTATTGCACAAGCGACATATGGGTGGGTGTAAGAGGCGTTGAGGAGATTGAACCACGTGTTATCCGCGCTCCATGGCGTGATGCCCGTCTTGTGCCTGGTACGGTAGTAGCAATGCGCTCCTATGCGCGCCCCACACCGGGAATCTTCGTGTCGGGTTGCAAGGATATCTCAATAAATAGTTCTTCTGTGTATTATGCCGAGGGCATGGGCCTTCTTGCTCAGGTTACCGAGAATATGACACTTGAACGCTTTATGGTCGGCAGACGCAGCAATGAACGCTATTTCTCCACGCAGGCCGATGCTACGCACTTTTCGGGCTGCAAGGGAAAGATTGTCTCAACCGGCGGTATCTACGAGGGTATGATGGATGATGCAATCAATGTGCACGGTACATATCTGCGCGTTACTGAAAGATTGGATGACCATACTCTGGTGGGCCGTTACATGCATGGTCAGGCCTATGGCTTCTATTGGGGCGGTGCAGGTGACAGTGTGCAGTTTGTGCGTTCCGATGTAATGGAGATTACCGAGGGTAACCGCATTGTGGAGATTGCTCCCTATGACAAGGAGCAGCTTGCCGGTTGCAAGGAGTTCAGGATAAAGTTCGAGAAGGTTTTGCCTGCCGACATTGCCGACGGTAAATATGGCATCGAGAATCTCGAGTGGACTCCCGAGGTGGTGTTCAGCGACAATGTGATCCGTAACAACCGTGCGCGCGGTACGCTGTTCAGCACTCCCAAGAGCACGCTGGTGGAGCGAAACTTCTTTGACCATACGTCGGGAACGGCAATCCTTCTCTGCGGCGATTGCAACGGCTGGTTCGAGACGGGTGCCTGCCGCGATGTGGTGATACGTGACAACCGTTTTGTGAATTCACTCACAAACATGTTCCAGTTTACAAACGCCATAATATCAATATACCCCGAGATACCCGACCTTGCAGGTCAGCAGAAATACTTCCATGGCGGCAATGGCAAAGGGGTTGTCATTGAGAACAATACATTCGAGACCTTTGATGCACCCATTGTATATGCAAAGTCGCTTGACGGCCTTGTGTTCAAGGGGAACAGAATCGTTCAGAATAACGATTACGAGCCGTTTCACTGGAACAAGCACTGCTTCCTTTTTGAGCGTGTAAGGAATGCCGTAATCGAGAACAATGAGTTTGACGGTGGCTTCGACCCCGAGAAGGATGTCAAATACAATGATTGATGCAGTTGTTGCACAGATTCCATTGTGATGTCTCGGGTATTGAGCCTCCTGAAAGGTTCAACAATCCGTTTTACTATTCACCTCATCGGTTGTGCATGATTGCTGCCGATGAGGTGCGTGCCTTTTTACTTTGTGATAAGGCTGTAGCTGCCGATGCTGTCAAGGGCAAGATGATGGGGATACTTGTGGTACGTGATTCAGCGGGCGAGCTCGGATATCTTGCGGCGTTCTCGGGGCTGCTAGCAGGATGTAACAGAGTAGACGGCTTTGTGCCACCTGTGTTTGATTTCCTTTCTCCCTTAGGCCATTTCAAGCAGGAGGAGGAGAATATATCGGCTATCAACGCTAGAATCAACGATATAAGGAAAAGCGAGGCCTACCGTAATGCTCTTTTTGAGGTAGAGCGAGTGAAGGAGTGTGCAGCCGAGGCAGTTGATGCTCTTGCTGCCAAATATGCGGCAAACAAGGAGCAAAGGCGCAAGAGGCGTGCTGAGAACGGAGTGACGGCCGAGGAAGAGTATGCCATGACAAGGCAGAGCCAGTTCGAAAAAGCAGAACTGAGGCGTTGTCGCAAGTCCTGGATGTCGACAATATCCGAGAAAGAGGCTCTCCTTGCTGTCTTTGACGAGAATATATCTTCGCTTTCCGATGAGCGCAAACGCCGTTCTTTTGCCTTGCAACATTGGCTGTTCAAGCAGTTTAAAGTGCTGAATGCCCGTGGTGAAGAACGCTGCCTGTTGGATATTTTTACCGAAAAGACAGGCTGCATGCCTCCCGCCGGGGCAGGGGAGTGCGCTGCTCCCAAACTGCTGCAATATGCCTTTTCCAATAGCCTTGAGCCGCTCTGCATGGCCGAGTTCTGGCTCGGTGCCTCTCCGACAGGTGAGGTGCGCCGAGACGGCTGTTTCTATGGCTCGTGCAAGAGCAAGTGTGAACCCATATTGTCTCATATGCTCCAGGGTCTTGATGTTGAAGAGAATGCACTTGAGAAGGGCGGGGATATAACTTCGTTGGAAGTGCTGTTCGAGGATAATGCGCTTATTGCTGTCAACAAGCCCTCGGGTGTACTTTCTGTACCGGGTATTGTCGGCGGAACATCGGTACAGCAGTGGCTGCGCGATGCCAGGCACTGCAATGACATATATGTGGTACACCGTCTGGATATGGCAACGTCGGGGGTGCTTGTGGCTGCAAAATCAATGGAAATTTACAAGGAAATGCAACGTCTGTTCGCCTCGCGCGATGTTTGCAAGGAGTATATTGCTCTGCTTGACGGCATTCCTTCCAAAGGCGAGGGCGTCATTGAACTGCCTCTATTGTCCGATTACGAGAACCGTCCGCGTCAGAAGGTCGACCCTGTTGCGGGCAAGGAGGCTGTTACCCGATACCGAGTATTTGAAACCCGCCTTTTCAATGGCAGGGAGTGTGCTTTGGTTCTCTTTGAACCACTTACCGGCCGCACTCATCAGTTGCGCGTTCATGCTGCATGCAAAGAGGGACTCGATTGTCCCATTGTGGGCGACGCGCTTTATGGCAATGCGGGCGACAGGCTCATGCTGCATGCTGCAACGCTTGCCTTCCGTCATCCTGCAAGCGGTGAAGAGGTTAAAATAGAGTGCGTGGCACCTTTTTAGGAGAGGGTCTGGAGTTCCTATGATAATAATGATATCTTTTCGCGGGTAATATTGCTTACTTTCTTGAAAAAAGACTCCATCTGCTCTATGCTAAGCCTTATTTGTGGTATAAGCAATGACGCGTATTGCTCCTTGAATAGTCTTTTGTATAGTTCTCTAATCAGTTCGCAGGCCTCCAGGAATTGGTGGTGTTCAAGTGCCTTGCTGTAAAGATTAGAACAAACCTGCACCAGTGCGGGCATTATTTCTTGTGTTAAGGAGAAAGAGTGCTCGTTGTTAAGGTTGGATAGTGTGCAGCAAATACCTATCATGTCCCTTACTTTAAGGATAAGCAACTGTATAGACTTTTCTTTTTCAGGATTGCTTCCAAGAGGTCCTACGGTGTTTTCAAGAATTTCAGAACAGCAACCCAGGGCTTCAATAGCATATCTCCAGTCCCCCGTTTCCTCTGAAATCTTGGCCATTTCCTCGTTGTTGGTCATTGATACTGTACATGCAATGAGATAGGCATTGAATGTGTTGGGATATTCTTTTATTAGTTGTATGAGCTCATTATTCAGCAGTTTGCTCTCTGTAAGGAATCTTGAGTACTCTTTCTTGGCCAGATACAGCGAAATTAATTTGCTTTTCTGCATATATTTTACGGATTCTTCGTGTAAGCTGTTGTCCATGTCTTGTGTGGTTTACAGATTAAGATTTGTTATATTATATTTTGTCTATTGATAATAACAGTTCCATCGCTTCGTCGATGTGTCCTTTTTCCGACAGCGCTGTTGCCTTTTTTATGATGGCCATCTTGTATGTATTCTTAATGTCAGCATAAGAACTGTCTGTCTCGTAGCATTTTTTGTATGTAAGGTATGCGCTGTCAATGAGTTCCCAGCGGAGTCCTTCGTTTTCTTTAATACTTATCGCTGTGTAGTATATGAATGTTGCTAGGCTATAGAGATCTTCGGCCCTTGTGATAAAGGCGTGCAGACCGCTTAGGCGTGGCCCGAATTCCAAGTACCATTCATCCCTCAAAAGGATGGACATGAATTTTGTGATAGCGTCGAGCAATCTTACTTGTGATACTGGTTGTAACTTTTCAAGAAGTGCCGATACTAGGCCAATGTGGTTTGGGCGTTCCAGCAGCAGTTGTACACCTTCATCGGACATGAACTTGAAATAATCTTCTGAATCATATATGCTGTCAGCACATAAGTATTTTTCCATTATATCAGTATCGCATGAGAGGATTGCGTAATATAAAAGATTTGATAGTTTCAGTGAGTCATCATCTGGGTAACCGGCCAATGCAGTACAAAGTTGTATGACGTAAGTATTTTCAATGAGTCCGTCTCGTATTGTAGAGTTGTTCAATGTCCACAGTTTTGTTATGCTATCTTCGGAGAAAAAACAGTCAAAGATGTTCATGAACAGTGTGAACTTGAGTTCGTCCCAATATTCCCCAACAAGTGATGACAAGTCTTTTGTCCTTAGTCCACTGCCGGAATTTGCCAGGTAGCAGACGGCGTTTCTAAGCCATTTTGCCGACATCCTTTCCGAGATAAAATCTAAGGCGAACGAGAATGCCGCAGCAGGGTCCTTGGGCACTTTATGGTAAAGGCCGGTTATGTATCTGTTTGACTTTTCTATCTCGCTCTTTGCATCGGTGGTGTCAATTGCTGCAAAGTCCTGCGAGTTCAAGTATGAAGTGATGGTCATGAACAACCTTACAAACATTGGTGAGACTTTGTCGTTCTCCATCATCAGGTCAACATCGCTTGGCAGATTTATGTTGTATCTTTTCTCGTTGCTGATGACCACTTTCTTGATATTTGGTCTTCTTTCGTCAAGGCATATCTCTATTTCTGTATTTGCTTTTATCTTA
Organism: Bacteroidaceae bacterium; assembly: GCA_017536695.1. GTDB lineage: Bacteria > Bacteroidota > Bacteroidia > Bacteroidales > Bacteroidaceae > HGM04593. The sequence goes on from JAFXGX010000014.1 coordinate 33,643, forward strand.
TTATAAATGTAAGTGCCGGAGGTACATGTGCATATAATTTTTAGTCCATTAATTGCCCATTGGAGGCTTGCTGCGGTATTCTCCCTGGTGCATAATGATTCTAGCCCGTCAACAAGCACAACTACGCTACGGCCAATTTCCTGGAATTTATCCTTCAGGCTATAGAAACGGTTATTAAGGATTCTGTATGCGTCAGGCTTTTCAAGGATTTGTTCATCTGTCTCTTCGTCTAGCCGCAACTCTTGTTCCATCTCGCGAATCCATATGAAAAGCAGGTTGTTCATCTGGCCAAGATAGGGTGTGGCAGTGATGATGGATATTAGCGGCATGTACTTTTCGTCTTCTTTCAAAGCATAGTACAATTGAGACAGAAGTATGCTTTTGCCTGTTCCCATGCTGCCCGAAAGCAGCACTCTGTTATGCTTCCCAATCTTTTTAAGGAATGATGGTATGCCATACAGGTCTACGGCATTTCTTAGGTTTCTGGCCAGTTGGGAGATGTTGGCGTTTCTTGCATATTCGTGCCATTTTATTTCTTGAGGCGAAGCGGGGAGTTCACTGCTTATCTGGTTGCAAAGATAGTCGAATACTTTATTAGAGAAATCCTCTAGTCCGCCAAGAAATTTTCCGTTCCATTTAGACGAATAAGGAATGTAAAGGTTTTCCCTGCTCTTTTCCGACAGCAGTGTATATACTCGTTCCTTTAATAGCTCTAGCTTTTTCTGCTTGAATGTCTCCTTTTCAACGTATGATTCTACTTTGTCTATTGGGATTTCTTTATATGATTCTGGACTACGTACGAAAAAGGCGCTGTGATCGATGTTTTCGCCATTGCTTCCAATTGCTCCGTACAGAATTTCTAGTTCTGTAACGCTGCAATTCTTTCCTTCAATTATAAGGTGGCGTTTTTCTGTTGACAATCTTGACAGTACTGACTCAATTCTGGTTTCATCAGGAATCCAGCCATATCTGGCTCCGAGTAATGCTATAAAGAACGGACGGGATGACTCAATCATAGACATGCATACCTCAAGAACTGCATTTTCACTCTCTTCTTCGGTCATATCCTCTGTGTTAATGCCATATCTTAAGTCTATAGCCTGAATCTCTATTCCGTATTCGCGGAAGTGGTGGTTGAGCCTTGGTATTACATTGTACTTAATCTCGTCACGTTCAGCATTCATGTCCTTGAACGTGGAACTTATGAAGATACTATATCGTCTTTTGACCATAGTGCGAGAATATCATATGTGCGAATATAGTCATATTCTCGAACAAAGGAAGTAAATTGGAATAAAAAGTTGCAGTATCCTAAATTTTTAGTGTCTGCTTTTTGAGGTTGCCGCATGGCTTATTGCTATTAATGCGAATCAGTAGTTGGCAACTGATTCAAATTTTATAAATTTGCAAATACAAGTAGAGCAATCGCCAACTTTCCAAAGATATGTACCAGCACTCCTTTGGTAGCTCTTGCTTTAGATGCTCTTTGAATTTCTGTTTTTTTAGGAGATAAAATATACAGCATGCATTCTCTTTTAAAAGCAGTAAGGTCATTCTCCGCAGCATCGGTCAATGTTATTATTTCAGGGAAAGGCAAGGCCCTTTTCCTCTTTTGGCCCACCAGATGAAGTTTTATTCCATAGTAGTACATGTTTTTCGTCGAGCAGTATCCTTCTACTATCGTTTGTTGCAATCACAGAACAAGTCGGTGGTAAAAACCGAAATGGAACAAATTACAGCTCCGTACCAACAAGATAAATTAGAGTTCATCAAGAATCCTGTTGTAGCAGAGTTCTTGGGATTATCGACGTTGTTTTGTCATTGCGAGCAAAGCGAAGAATCTCTAAAAAACTTCCCGACTATACCGGAGAGAAAATCTATTCAGAGATGTTTCGTTACACTCAACATGACAAGCGGGTTGTCCTCCGCAACGTAGTTGCTTGCCTGACGGCTTGTGAAAAACCATCAAATCCTTTGAAATTTAACATATACTGCATATATTTGCCTAATAATAACTGAATAAAATAACTAATCACAAGATATTTATGAGACTTAAATCACTCTTTATTTCGGCATTATCGGCACTGTTTATTACTGCCGGTGCCAATGCCCAAAGCGACTATTATGTAGTCCATGGTGCCAATGAGAACGTGACCCACGGGACACACTACCCCATAGCAGTGGGTATCGTGGGAACACATAGTCAGCAGCAGCTGGTAAACAACATCGCTTCGGCGCCGCGTTGTGCCGCTTACTTCGACAAGACAAGTACTGTATTTGAGGTAATGAGAGGCGAGACTGTAACCCCGCTTATAACAATCAATGGCGGGTGGATGCACGGCTATGTGTTTGTTGATTGGGATAACAGCAAACAGTTCGAGGTGAACCTTCAGGGCGACGGCCCTTATACAAAAGGCGAGGGCAACGAACTCATGTGCTGGTCACTCTATGGCAAGAATACCAGCGGCGATACAGGTTGGAACAGTGCCGGCATATACCAGGCAAGCGGTGATGTGCTTGCTCCGGGCTCTTTCAATGTGCCAACAGATGTTGAGGATGGCGCAGTGTTCCGCATGCGCTACATGATTGCATGGAACTGCATTGACCCATCGGGCAACTACGCAAACTTCATCAGTGACGGCGGCTCAATCATTGACGTTATGCTCAAGGTTAGCGGCGAGGCTGATGATGTAGAGGTTAGCTATCCCATTGACGATTATACCGAGCCACGCGTGGGTACAACTCCCGATGAGGCTGCATGGAATGCCATAGCCGATGGTCTTAACGCTACATGGGCTTCACGCGATGTTCATTATAAACTGCATGAGGTACCTGAGGTGGCGCAGAAGAATTCTGCAGAAATTCATGCATGGAAGGGCGAGCGTGCCAATATCCAGGCTGTTCTCTACAGCAAGAGCGACCAGGGTATGTTGAAGGTGCGCATGACCGAGTGGCAGAAGGCCGGTGCTGCAACAGGTATCAACGGCGGCGATGCACGCTTCGTGAACTATGTAATCACTGATGATTATGTGGCTTGCGGCAACCACCCGATGACACTGCCGCAGTGGCTTGTTGCCGATGTAATTGACCAGGACAAGCCTCATGCAGTTCCTGCAATGGAGACACGCCCCGTATGGTGTACAATAGAGGTTCCACGCAACATCGAGGCTGGCGAGTATACAACTGCTCTTGAGGTGGTTAACGAGAATGATGAGGTAGTGAAGAGCCTTGCTCTCACAATCAATGTCAACAGCCACTCTCTGCCTACGGTAGCAGAGCAGAAATTCCACCTCGACTTCTGGCAGCAGCCTTATGCCATAAGCCGCTACTATCAGGTTGAGCGTTGGAGCGAGGAACATCTTGAGGCTTTGCGTCCTTATCTTGCTGCCCTTGGCCGTGCCGGTCAGCGCGTGGTAACGGCTATTCTCTTCTACGAGCCTTGGGGCGAGCAGACACACGACCTCTTCGACCCTATGATTGAGACAATAAAACTCCCCGACGGTACATGGGAGTATGACTATGCCGTGTTCGACGCATATGTTGAACTTTGTGCCGAGTATGGTATTGACAAGCAGATTAACTGCTTCAGCATGTTGCCTTGGGATATGAGTTTCCGCTATTTCGACGAGGCTTCAGGTGATTACAAGACTCTTTCTACAGACTACTCATCTACAGACTACAAGAATCTGTGGACAAACTTCCTGACAGCATTCAAGGCTCACTTGCTAGAGAAAGGCTGGTTCGACAAGACCTGCATTGCCGTTGATGAGCGTGGCGAGGCTGCAATGCTCAAGGCATATGAGATAGCGAATGGTCTGGGCTTCAAGATGGCTCTTGCCGGTAACTATCACAGTACTCTTTGCGGTATTTTGCACGACAAGTGTGTGCAGCTTGGCCAGGAGCATATGTTTACTGCTGCTCAGCTTGCCGACCGCAAGGCAAAGGGCCGCATAACCACATTCTACACAAGCTGCGCAAACAGCGAGCCTAACATCTACAGTAACTCTTATCCAGCAGAGGCTGCTTATCTGCCAATCTACGCTGCACAGATGAACCTCGACGGTTACCTGCACTGGGCATGGTGTAACTGGGATGAGCATCCGCTCACCGACAGCCGCTTCCGCAAGTTCGGTTCAGGCGATACATACTGCTACTATCCCGGCAACCGTTCAAGCGTGCGTTTCGAGCGCCTTATCGAAGGTATCCATCAGTATGAGAAAATACAGATTCTGCGCGAGGAGTATGCAAATGACAGCGAGAAACTTGCGACACTCAATGCTCTTCTTGGTCGCTTCTCTGGCCAGATTGGCGGTGAGGAGTGTGCAGCAATTGTAAACGACCTTGAGGATTTCCTCAACGGCAAAGAGGTTGAGGTACCTGTGGCTAAGGATGTGACTACAGGTTATTATCACTTGGTAAGCAAGGCAACTGCACGCACAGAGCACCTTTATAACGATGCATTCCTCAATGGTAACAGCCTAAAGTTTACTCTCCAGTCAAATAACATAGTGAATACCAACAATGGTATATGGCACATCGAAGTAAGGGATAACAACAAACTGGGCATCGTGAACGGTGACGGTAATCCCATTGTTGCTGGTGCAAGCTATGGCGGTTCAATACTCGGTTCTTATACCGAACTTACTGTGGGCTCAACTAAGGATGTAGGCGAGTACCGTTACTACTATTTTACCGAGGCACTCAACTGCAGTAACGGCGGCAATTATTTCAAGGTCAGCGGTGTCGATTACCTCACAACATGGACCGACGGAGGTGCCGCAGCCGATGACAACCAGTGGCGCTTTGAGCCTGTCGACATGGACGGTATGAACGTGTATGATGTTGTTATCGATGATAATGCCAATGTATATGTTACATACAGCACAACAGGCGAGAAGGCATTCAACGGCGGTTTCTTCATCACGCCAAATACAATAACAGGCGAAAACCTCTCTGTTGCTATGCTTGGCAATACGCTCGAGGGTGCAGATGTAACCATAGATGGACAAACAATCAAGGTTACAAATATCAAGGCGGCAAAGGTACCCGAGAAGCAGGACCTCTACAACACCAGTAAGGGCGACGGTGTGATTCCTCCTTACCGCATTCCCGGCATCACAACCGCGAGCAACGGTCGTCTGATAACAGCCGCTGCACGTCTTGTTTGCGGAACCGACCCTGGTTACGGTCAGGTAGATGTCGTTTGCCGAACAAGCGATGACCATGGTGAGACATGGAGCGATATGATTGATGTTGCAGTGGGTACAGGCCGTACATCCTCAACAGAGAACTATTTCGATACAGCATTCGGCGACCCTGCAATAGTTGCCGACCGCACAAGTAACGAGGTACTTATAATTGCTGTAGCCGGTTGTACTGTATATGGAAACGGCAATACCACACGTCAGAACCCAAATCTCATTGCCACAATCCACAGCAAGGACAACGGCGAGACATGGGAGGCTCCGGTAAATGTTACCGAGCAGGTGTACAGCCTCTTCGACGCAGGCAACCCCATTCAGGCAGCCTTTGTGGGTGGCGGTAAAATATTCCAGAGCCGCATAGTAAAGAAGGACAAGTACTATCGTTTGTATGCTGCAATGTGTGCTCGTCCTAACGGTAACCGTGTAATATATTCCGATGACTTCGGTCGCACATGGCAGGCACTGGGCGGTGCATCGGCTCTCCCCGCTCCCGGTGGCGATGAGCCCAAGTGCGAGGAGATGCCCGACGGTCGTGTAATACTCTCGAGCCGTGTCGGTGGCGGTCGCATTTACAACATATACACCTACAGCAACACGATGACTGGCGAGGGTGACTGGAGCACATCTGTTAAGAGTACATTCGCAGGCTCAGGCCTTACTCCCGGCGGCAACTCTACAAACGGCGAAATCCTTGTTGTTCCCGTACAGCGCAACAGCGACAAGAAGGAGATGTACCTCGCGTTGCAGTCACTGCCTACAGGCAGCGGCCGTACAAATGTAGGTATCTTCTACAAGGAAATTACCGACCTGAGCGACCTTAACACTGTTGCCAACTTCGCTACAGACTGGAACGGATTCTATCAGGTGAGCAATACCGCTTCGGCATACAGCTCTATGGACTTGCAGGCCGATGACAGAATCGGTTTCATCTACGAAGAGACACTGACAGGCTTCGGCAAGCGCAATAACCCAGTATCAACCAGTTTCCCCACAGGTGCCGGCCAGCACAACTTCGACGGCTTCGACAACCTCTATGTCGCATATGACCTTGAGTACATCACAGGTGGCGCATACAGCATCAAGCGCGATGTCAACCGTGGTGCATTCGTAAAGGAGTACTTTAAAGCGCTGGCGGCCGATACCGAAATCGAAAATGCAGATCTCGATGCTGCTATCGATGCACTTGGCGAGAACCCCACAACTGCCGAGATTGATGCAATCTATGCTCTGCTTGCAGGTACAGCTCCTGCTGACAAATGGGACGGCAAGACACTTACATTTACCAACGTTCAGCAGAACGGTACAGAGTATGTTCTTTATGTCGATGACAGCAATGTGCTCAGCATTGCTACAGAATCGGCCGATGCAGTAGGCGAGGCTGCACAGTTTACTTGCAAGAAGGAGGCGAGCGGCAAGTACAGTTTTTTTAATGAGAAGGCACAGCGATACATGATATGGCGTGCCGGCAAAAATTACGGTTACAACAACAATGCCGGAACTCTCGATACCTACAACGCGACATACTGCGACTGGAGCATCAACTCTGGCAGCAATATTGAGGATGCCTATTATATTGTCTGCAAACGCAGTGACGGTACAACAGACGGTGCTATAATCATTATGGCTGCCGGCACATTCGACGCTTGGGGCAACAGCGAGGGTTATAGCGGTAACTACAGCAACCTCTTTCGCATTGATGTTGTCGACAGCGAGACGGGAATCGGCGAGATAAAAGGTGAAAACGGAAAGGTTAACGCTATTTACGACCTTCAAGGTCGCAAGGTAGATTCCCCAACCAAAGGTATATACATTATCAATGGTAAAAAGGCCCTGATAAAATAATACCCATACTTAAAAAACACCCGCTTACATGTAAAGCGGGTGTTTTTTATTTGTTTCTTGTAATAATGTTTAAAAATTGACAAACAGCAGGTACTCTCCTTCTGCGTATATGGTAAACTCTTCGCCGGTGCACTCGTTGAGGGTGCCTTGCCACCAGTTGGTGAAGTCATAGATGGGGTAGAGCAGGCCTTCGGCGCTCAGTTTTTTTGCGGTTATGGAGAAGATTGATACCTGCTGTCCTTTGCGGCATTTGAGCGTGGTATCTCCGTTGCAGGGGATGAATACTCCATGGTCGGTAAAGGAGCGCACCTGCGCTCCGGCGCGGGCGTACTCTATGAGCAGGCTTATGTTGCCGATGGTGTGGTCCTCGCGACGGCCGGTAGCGCCTACGATGGCTATGTGGCGCATACCTTTGCCGAGCAAAAAGTTTACCGCTTTCGTCTGGTCGTTGGTTTCCTGTTCCGCCACAATGTGCAGACGCGACGCGTATTTGGTGCGGTTGTATGCGCTTATCGAGTCGCCGTCGCCTACAATGGCATCGGGTACATGGCCTGTGGCTATGTAGCGGTCGGCGGCACCGTCGCAGCATACAACATAAGGCGCGTTGTGGAGCACCCGTAAGGCCTGCTCCGACGTGGGATAGTCGCCTCCGGCAACAACCACTGCTTCAAAAGGATATTCCATGTTATTGCTCATTGTGCATCATCTTTTTCCATTTGTAATAGCCAAAGATAGAGATTATGGCGTAAACGGCATAGAGTGCAGCGGTAAAATATAACTCTTTGTACACGTAGAGTGCACTGCTGGCTACATCGACGATGCACCACACCCACCACTGCTCGATGTACTTGCGCGCGAGCATCCACATTCCTACAATGCTCAACGCTGTGGTAAACGAGTCAGCCCAGGGTACGGTGCTGTCGGTGTAGTTTATCAGCAGCCATGTGATGAACAGTTGGGTCGCGACATATACAACGGCTATCTTTGTCCAATTGCTCCCGGACATATGGCTGATGGGCAGCTCACGCTCTGTGGTTTCTCTCTTTCCCGTGAGTGTGAAGCCTGTCTTCCACACGAACCAGCCGTAAAGCGCAATGACAAGATAGTAGATGTTTATCCCGAAGTCAGCATATAGCCCTGCCCGGTAATACACGAATATATATATAGCGGGCATTATTATGCCGGTTATCCACATATATATGCTTGCGCGGTACTCCAGCCATAGGTATATTATGCCGACAATTACTCCCAAAATTTCAAGCATAAGGTTTTTGTTTTAAAGGGTTCTAAAGGCTCTAAGGGCAAAAAGGGCACTAAGGGGCCGTTATAATTCAATACTCACGTGTCCCAAGACGTTTATCCCTGCCTGGGCTGCGTATCCTGCGTAGTTATAACGCTGACGGTTACCGTCGCTGTCGGTATAGTAGCCGCTGCCGGCATAGCCGTTGCTCTCATACTCCTCATCGAATATGTTGTATACAGTCGCACCGACGGTTATGTTCTTGATGCCCTTGAGCCTGAACGTATATGCCAGGCGCAGGTTGCTCACGAAGTATGCATCGAGACGGTGTTCCTCCTGATCGCAGTTGCTCATGTACTGCTTACCGACGTACTGCGACTGCAATGACGCCTCAAGCCCGTGCCACCTGTAGGCGAATGTGTTGTTTACAATGACTTCGGGCGAGAAGGAGAGGCGTGTTTCGCCATGGTTGATTTCCCAGCGCTCGTATGTGTCATCATCGTAGAGTACCTCGGTAAACTCCTTTATGCGGTTGCGGCTGAAGGTGGCGTTGGCATCCCAACGGAATCCGCAGGGCAGTGTTATGCCGGCCATCAGCTCTATTCCTGCGCGATAGCTGTCGGGAATGTTGGCTGCAAGGGGTTCGCCAATCTCGTTTAGCTCTCCTGTGAGTACAAGCTGGTCCTTGTAGTCCATATAATACAAGTTAGCGCCGGCCTTGAAAAGGCGGTTGCCGAACGTGTATCCCAGCTCATAGTCTATGAGGCGTTCAGCTGTGGGGTGCTCATGAATCTTGCCGTCGGTGTAGTTGTTGCGTGTGGGTTCCTTATGAGCCATGCTCACCGACGCGAACAGACGGTTGCTCCTGTCTATCTGCCACGATAGGCCTGCCTTGGGGTTGAAGAAATCGAACCTTTCATCAATGGCAAGGCTCTGCAGTGCTCCTGTGGCGTCGTTCCATTTGTCGTTGCAGCCGTCAATCTTGTACCCTATGTGGCGGTACTGCATGTCGGCATAGATGTTTACCCCTTTTGCCAGGCGGTAGTCGGCCTTCAGGTAGATGTTCGCGTCGTTCTTGGCGCCGTTGTTGCGGTAGTATTCGTGGTTCGGGGCAAGCTCGCCAATGTAGTTCTTAACCCATAGTACATGCCCGAAGTGTCTGCCGAAATAGCGGTTGGCACCACCACCCATAGAGGCGCTCAGGCGCTCGTTCCTGTAGTTGAACGAGAATACGGCACCGCCGAAATGGTTGTCCATGGCCTTTTTGCGCACAAGGTCGCTGCGCTTTGTCTCGTTACCGTCAATAGTGAATGGCTGCAATGCATACTCAATAAGTTTGCGCCCGCTTTTGTACTCCTGATAGTAACCGTCACCCTTCGTGTAGTGCAGGCCGATGTTCATCTTCCAGCGGTTATTGAACTCATGGTCTACAAGCAACTGCAGATTGTGCTGTGCATAGTTGTCAGTCTGGTCGTCGTAGTAATGCGCCTTTCCGTCGGCATCGGTGTACATATATCCGCAGCTGTTGTAGCGTCGGCCGTACTGCTGCATCTCCTCCTTGCTCGCGTAGTTCCATGCGTGGTATGTCTCCTCTTCTCCGGCAAAGGCGATGAGCCTCACTGTGGTGCGGTTGCCGTAGTATGCTCCCTGAAGATAGTATGAACTGAGGTCGGTGCTTGCACGGTCGATGTATCCGTCACTGCCTATGTCCGACAGTCTGAGGTCAAGAGCCCAATGCCCGTCAATGATTCCCGTTCCGGCGCGAAGGGTTTCCTTGTGCGTGCCGAACGAACCGAACGAGCCGCTGAAGCCCGCATAAGGCTGTGTGTTGAACTCGCTCGTGAGCATGTTGATGCTCGCACCGAACGCTCCTGCGCCGTTGGTGGATGTTCCCACACCACGCTGAATCTGTATGTCCTTCACTGATGATGCAAGGTCGGGGATGTTGACCCAGAATACCGTGTGGCTCTCGGCGTCGTTTACGGGGATACCGTTGGTTGTGACGTTGATTCTGCTGCCGTCGGTACCGCGTATGCGCAGGCTAGTATATCCTATACCCGCACCTGCGTCGCTTGTAGCGACGGCGCTGGGAGTCATTGTCACAAGGTAAGGGAAGTCTACACCTGTGTTCTGTCTCCTGATTTCCTCTCTGCCGATGTTCGTGTAGGCCACGGGGGTGGTCTCTGTCGCACGTATCGACATTATCTCCACTTCCTGCAATGCTGTGTGCAGGCTGTCACTCACTGCCTCCTGTGCGTTGAGCAAGGAGGGTAGGGCTGCCGCAACGAGGCAGCCGAGCAATGTTCTTTTCTTCATTGCAATTCCAATCATTTGTGGAGCAAGGGGTAAAAAAAGAAATCCTCCATGCTCCGTCGTTAAACAGAAAATGGGGATTTTCCTGTGCTTATACTATTGGAATGTGATATAAGCTATTCCCTACGCCAGCATTACCTGGATCAGGTTATGGGTATGATCTCAGCCTCTGTCCTGCGGTGTCGCCACGGAATGATGAAACATCCGTACGCTCCTCCAGACAAGTTTAGGCACCCCGTTGTTGAAATCTGGTGCGAAGGTAGTGCAAACTATTTTTTCTCGCAAGAAAAGAGACAGTTTTTTGAAGGGATGTGCCTCGTGTGTTATTCCGGGAAATGACTCAGCGGTATGTCGAACACGCTCTTGTCCTCGCATTTGCCTTCGTTGATGTACTGCCACAACTCGCCCTCCTTGCCTATCATGTGCGCGTCCGATGTCATCTGCATGGTGTGTCCGTTGTCGCCGTATGTGTCAAGCTCATCGAGTATCGTGATGAGTCTGCACTTGGCGAACTGCTCGTGGAAATAGAATACATCATCGGTGTAGTCATCCTCATATATGATACCCTTGTGGCACATCTCATCGATGCAGCCTACCGTAATGTGTGCAGGCAGGTTGTACTTGTCGTTCATTACATTGATGAGGTCCTGCTGGGTAAACCGCCCGAATATCCTGAACAGCTTGTTGGCATGTGCCATCATGAGCACCATTATGAACTTGCGGTAGTTGTGGCTCACTCTCTTGAACTTGTTCTCCATGTCAATTCTCTTGCCCTCCTGCAGCAGATAGTTCCAGCGTGAACCGGCAAGGCATATTGTCCATGAGAGGTTAATCCATATGAGGAACAGCAGCACGCTGGCAAGGCCTCCGTATACGTTCTGCAGGTTGGTAAAGGTCTCAAGGACCATAAGCCCGAAATATAGCACCAGGCTCAGAACAAAGCCGCATGCGCCGGCAGAGATTGCCGCGTATCTGATTTCGACCTTCGTGCCGGGGATGAACTTGTATGCCAGGAACAGTGCGAAGACAATGGTTGCAATGGTAATGAGCAGGGCATTGGCGGCCTTGAGTATACCGTCGCCGAAATATGACGAGACACTGAGTCCGACCACAAGCATGACAATGAGCAACACAGGCAACATCAGGATGAAAACAAACACCTTAAGCTGCTGCTTTAGGCTGTGTGCCTTGAGGTTCCATAGTGAGTTGAACGAGGTATCAATGGTCTGGAATATCGAGAATACAGAGTATAACAGCACCGAGAGGCTGACTGCGGCTCCCAGCCAATGGCTGGTGTTTGTGTTGCTCAAATAGCTGTCGGTAAATGACAGCAGTCCGCTTGAGATTGCACTGTTGCTTATGAAGAACTCCTGAACCTGCTGTTTGAACATTTCGCCATAGCCCATCTTGTTTGCCACTGCTACCATGAGTGCCATGACCGGTACCGCCGCGAACAGCGTGTGATATGTCAGCGCAGCAGCGGCCTGTTTCAGACGGTAGAGGCTCGAGTACATCTTTATGAACGACCACAGAATGAGGTTGTTGCCGATTTCCCTGTCATCGCTCAGGATGTTGAACATTCTTATAATCTTGTTCGCACGTTCAAGGATACGTTTCTTCATGGTTCTGCAATGCATTATTTAATTAACAGCTGCGTGCATGCACGCAGCTGTTAATTGATTATGGTGTCTTACTTCTTTACAGGAGTGATTCGGAGCTTGTAGCTCATCTCCTTGTCAGGAACGCAATACTCGGGCAATGTGCCTACATCGTATCCGCATGATGCGTTGCCGATACCGCGCATCCATGCGTCAAGATGAACCACTGTGTAAGGACGCTTGGTCATCTCCCAGTAGTGTCCTGCTCTCATGAGGTCCTCATCGGTGTAGGGGAGTGCCGAGAAGCTTACATTGCCCTCTGTCGCAATCTTCACGCCATTGCCGTTGTTGTCGGTGAATGTAACCTCACGCAAGCCCTCGCGGCTACCGCTGCTCTGTGGCTTCACGTATGGGTCGGCCATTGTGTCGACTGTTGTCCTGTAACGGCCTACGACAACACCATCCTTGCGGTCTACGGTGTTCTCCCATGGACCCAGTGCGTAGTAGTTTACGTTCTTCAATGTAGAGTCGAGACCGCAGATGAGTCCTGCACGACGCAGGTTGCCATGCTTTGGTACGAAAGTCGCCTCAACGTCAACAATACCCTGAGGGTAGATTGTGTAGTCGATTCTCGTGTCGCAGATAGAGCCCTTGCGTACTGTCTTCACAACTGTATTGCCGTTCTCCTCGACAACAGTAATCTCGCCATTGGCCTCAAGACCGTCTTGTGTCTGTGCATGTTCCTTGCCTGAATCCGGGCCGTAGTAGTCGTAACCCTGACGGTCGTTCTCAATCCAGCGGTGGTTGCTGTAGATGAAACCCTGGCCGTCGGTAATGATGTTCTTGCCGTTGAATGCAAGCGCAGTCAGCTGTGCAGTCTCGGCGTTGAACTTGAGCTGTACCTTGTCGTTGCCGATGATTGTCTCGTGGAGTGATGAAGTTGCAACGAGTGCGTCGCCCTTGCTCTTTACTGTAGCAAGCGGAGCGCGCTCAACGAGTGTGAACTGCTGCAATGCAACCTCGTGGCCTGCGGCTGCCCACGACTGAGTGTTGCGGTGTACAAGGCGCACGGTTATGAGAAGCTCATCGCCCTTCTTTGCAGCCTTCTTGATGTTCGCTTTCTTTACAGAGAGCCATACCTTGCCGCTCTCATAAGTCTCGGCGTGCGGTGCTCTTGTTCGGCCTGTGTATACGACATTGCCGTTCTTTACAATGTCATAGACCACGTCAAACTCATCAAGGTTCGTGAAGTTGTACTTGTTCTTTATTTCAATGGTTACAATGCCGTACTCGCTGTTTACCTCGGGCATTGTGAACTCAACGAACTGGTGTGCGGCCTTCACTTCCTTGAGCTTGCCACCCTCCTGACGCAACGGAGAAACAATACCGTTTGAGCAGAAGTTGCCCTGGTGAGGACCGGGGTAGTCATATCCTGTGTGTATGCGGTAGATACCCTGTTTCATCTCCTGCGGGTCGTAGATAGCCTGGTCAACCCAGTCCCAGATACAACCGCCTATGCAAGAGTTCGAAGCCTCAATCTTCTGCCAGTACTCCTTGAGGTTGCCGATTGCGTTACCCATAGAGTGAGCATACTCGCAGATGAACATAGGCTTGTCAAGGTCGTTGGTATACTTGTTCATCCAAGCCTGGCCCGGGTACATCTTAGAATAGAAATCGCTGAAACGTCCGCCGCCGTAGTCTCCGTTTGAACGTGTGCCCTCATAGTGCACAGGACGGTTGTCAAGGCGCTTTGCCTCGTCGTAGCATGGGCCGAAGTTGTTACCGTTGCCGGCCTCGTTACCCAAACTCCACATTACCACACTCGCGTGGTTGCGGTCGCGCAGTACCATGCGGTTGATGCGGTCGACAAAAGCGGGAATCCATGAAGGACGGTCCGAGATTGTCTGGTTTGCATGGTCCTCAAGGTCTGCTTCATCGCAGCAGTAGAGGCCGTAGTGGTCGAACATCGCATACATCTTTGCATCGTTGGGGTAGTGGCTGGTACGTATGGTGTTGATGTTGTTCTGCTTCATGAGCAGCACATCCTTGAGCATTGACTCTGTTGTAACGGCACGGCCTCTTACGGGGTCGGTGTCGTGACGGTTCACACCCTTGAAGAAGACTCTCTGCCCGTTGATGTAAACAATCGAGTTCTTGATTTCGATATTGCGTACACCGTGCTTCGTAGAGAATGCCATCTCCTCATTGCCGTTCTCATCGAACTGTGTGATGCGTACGGTGTAGAGATAAGGCTTCTCGGCGTTCCACAACTGCACGTTGTCAACGGTGAGCTTGATGTCGCCGCTGAGTGATGCGATGCGTGCCGCAGTGTTCATTGTCACGGAGTCAGCTGTGATGAATTTGCCTGTAGCGTCATATATGGCTGCCTTGACACTCTTTTTGCCGGGGATATTGTCGCGGTTGTCAAGCTCGAAGTTTACGTTCACATCGGCGCTGAAGTAGTCTGCCGAGAGCTTGCTTGTGATGTAGTGGTCGCGTACAGCTGTCTTGGGCACGTTGTAAAGGTATACGTCGCGGAAGATACCGCTCATGCGGAACATGTCCTGACACTCAAGATATGAACCGTCGCACCAACGGAACACCTGTACGGCAAGCTTGTTCTCGCCTTTCTTCAGGTAGTTTGTGAGGTCGAACTCGGCAACGTTGTTCGAACCCTGTGTGTAGCCAACGTACTCGCCGTTGAGCCATACGAAAGCAGCAGAGTAGATACCGCCGAAGTGGATGAATGTGCGGCGGCCGTCCCAATTTTCAGGAACCTCGAATGTGCGTACATATGAACCTACAGGGTTGATACCGTAGTTCTTTCCGCCGGGATTTGATGACGGATGTGCTCCGATGAATGGAGGTGTGTTCGAGTGCGGATATGCCACGTTGTTGTAGATTGGCTTGTCATATCCGTGCATCTCCCAGTTGGAAGGCACAGGAATATCATCCCAACCGCTTACGTCAAAGCCCTCCTCGAAGAATGTAAGCGGACGCTGTGAAGGTTCGCTTACAAGGTTGAACTTCCATGTGCCGTTGAGGCTCTGGTAGCGTGCGTTTACAGGCTCGGTCCATGGTGTTGCATAGTATGCAGCGTCGGCAAGCATTTCGGCCTCGTTGTTGTAAGGCATGTATGTGGCAATGCCACGCTCTTTGTTCTCGGCGAAGACTGTCTCATCCTCCCACTTGGGCGATGCAATCTTCGGTTTTTCCACCTCCTCGAAGGTGAACCATGCTGTGCTGTCAGCAGCGTTTTTCTCTACCAGTGACATGCGACCTTCCTTTAATGCATACATCTTGTTCTTGCCGGCCGATACAATAATGTATGTGCCCACTCTGCCTTCAACCGGCTCGAAACGGAACTTCGCGTTGTTCCATATACCGGCAACGGCAGGCCACTGCAACAGATAGTCGATGCTGGCGTTGTCGCCGCCGTCGTCGAAGTTCTGCCCGTAGAAAGCGTTCTCCACTGCAAATGTGGTAAGGTCGATGGTCTTTATGCTCCAGTACTGTCCGCGGTTGTTCTCGTTTACGTCCTCGGCAACAATGCGTGCATTGTTCTCGCCTGAGTCATTGTTTCCGAGTACCTTGCCTGGTTCTCCTACAGACGCAATGCGGTATGTGAGGTTGTCATCAAAACCTGCATACTTTGAAACCTCAAAGCGGAACTGTGCGGCCTTGTGGTTGAGTGCGACCTCTTTCTTCACAACAACAAGAGCACCTCCCTGACCTTTTGCCAAGGCGAGTTCGGGGCTGTTGGTCGGGATGAGCAAACCGTTCTCGTATTTCCACAACTGGGCTTCATCGGAGCCGTTGTTCTCGCCGACCTCGACCTTGCTGCCGTTGAGGCGCAGTGCATTGCCGGTGACGGGGTTGATGATACGCCAACTGCCCGAAAGTTCCGAAACCTTCCAGTATTGTGCTGCATTGCCCTCCTCAAAATCGGTAAGGCCAACAGCCTTGTCCTTTTTCTCGTATACCACATTCCCTTTGTTGCCTGCAGCAAAGAGGTGGTACAGCTTGCCTTTCTCAAATAAAACCTGTGCATTCGCTCCTGCGGTGCATACAAGTGCCAGAAGCACAAACGCCAAGCCTCTCCTAAGATTGTTGATAGACATAGTGTTTTTTGTTTTTATGGTTATTTATAAATAAAATCAATTACGTGGCGTGCGCGCATGTATGTACGCACTATTTTACAAATATACACAATATTTTTGAATGTTGCCCAACAAGAGTGGAAAATGATAGGATGACAAGGTAAAGATTCGTGATAAAAGCCTGTGGCTGCGTCATACCTTTACCACCAGGATATCCTCCCAGCGGGTGGTGTACTGCGGTGACAGGTGCTCGCGGTTGGTGTGGTCGGTTATTGTGCCCTGCGAAACGAGCTTGACGCTCTCGCGTCCCATCCCGGCATTTATGCGGTCGATGGTCTCCATGAGTGCCTTGTGCTTGGGACGGTCTACTGTGTCGAACAGCGAGCCTTGCACTGCTGTGGCAGGAGTGATGCGGCTCAGGCGTACACCGCTCTTCTTGTAGCCGTATCCTTTGCGGTATATTCGCCGGAGTGCGGCGGTAGCAGCCTTGACAATCTCCAACGTGCTGTCTGTGGCCGTGGGGAACAGTATCTGCTCGCATTCATAGTGTTGCGGGTGGTCTTCGCGGTGGCGGTTGGTGAGTATGAATACCTGCATCTCCTGTGCCACGCATCTCTGCTTACGGAGCTTCTCGGCGGCAAGACTGGCGAATGTTGTCACGGTCTCATGGAGCTCCTCAATGTCGTGAAGCTCTTTTGAGAACGAGCGTGACACCATTATTGACTGCTTGTCGGCTGTCTCATGGCTGAACTCGATGCAGGGAGTGCCTTTCAACTCCAGCCATGTGTGCTTTCCTGTTATGTTCAGGCGGTTGTCAATCCACTCCTCGGGCAGGTCGCAGAACTGTGCCGCCGTAGTGATGCGGCATTCGTGGAACATTCTGCTCTGTCGCCGTCCGATGCCCCACACATCTTCAATGGGGAATTTCTCAAGTACCTTGCGTATGTCCTCGGGGCGATACATCAGACATGCGCTGTTGAGCTTGGGGTATTTCTTGCACA
This sequence comes from Bacteroidaceae bacterium, assembly GCA_017536695.1. Classification (GTDB taxonomy): domain Bacteria; phylum Bacteroidota; class Bacteroidia; order Bacteroidales; family Bacteroidaceae; genus HGM04593. Next base: position 50,941 of record JAFXGX010000014.1, read on the forward strand.
GCTTGCTGGCGATTTTGGCAAGGGTTTTCGTGTGCGACATGCCGATGCTTACTGGTATGCCTGTGTTGCGCCTGACAATGCGCGCTACATCCTCGCCCAGTTGCTTGAGCCTGTCGGTGGGGTAGCCGTCGAGCAAAAGGAACGCCTCATCAATGGAGTATATCTCAATGGCCGGGATATGTTGTTTGAGCGTGGTCATTACGCGCCTTGACATGTCGCCGTAAAGGTGGTAGTTGCTCGAGCGCACCACGACGTTGTTCCTCTTGATGAAGTCGCGTATCTGATAAAGTGGTTGTCCCATCTTTATTCCCAGTGCCTTTGCCTCGTTGCTCCGCGACACGACACAACCGTCGTTGTTGCTGAGTACAACGACAGGACGTCCCTCAAGCGAGGGGTCGAATGCCCTTTCGCATGATACGAAGAAATTATTGCAGTCGCAAAGGCCGAACATATACAAACGGAAAGTGGAAAACTGAAAGTGGAAAGCGGAAAACTGAAAATGGAATGTTGAAAGCTCTCACTCTTCACTTTTCATCTTTCATCTCCCCCATTATACTTTCTTTATCAGATAGGTCACGACTCCCCAGATGCAGAAATCATTTTCTGCGCTCACTCTTATCGGCTTGAACTCTTTGTTTGCAGGAATGAGCAGCCCATGGTCCTTGTGCTTCTCGAAACGCTTGAGCGTGAACTCTCCGTCTATGTAACATACTGCCAGACAACCGTCATACGGGTCAATGCTCTTGTCTATGACAAGAAGGTCGCCGTCGTTTATGCCTTCATCAATCATGGAGAGCCCGCTCACACGCGCATAGAAGGTCGACGCGGGGTTCTTTATCAGTTCCCTGTTGAGGTCAAGACTCAATGATGTGTGGTCCTCTGCAGGCGACGGGAAACCGGCCGCTACGCGCTCATCCGACAGTGGCAGTTCGATGCCGCTCTCATCGTTCGGAGTAAAAAGGTCAATACTGTTCATGAAGGAAGTATTATGGTTGCAGGGTCTGTAAAAGTGGTTTTCTCACTTGGTCAAGAGAAAACGCGCAATGTGCTCTATAAGTTCTTCTTTTATCGGCAGGTCTGGGTTTTGATAGGTATCCAGCTGTCCAATAATCTCGCTGCTCTCGCAGTGCTTGAGCACATGGTTCATGTTCCTGATGATGTGGTACGATGAGAACATGCGTGCTGCATATAGCCTCTCTGCTTCATCTACGCCCACCTGAATGTCCTTGTCGCCCTGAAGAATGAGCACAGGAATCCTCAGCTTGGCAATCTCCTTGGCTGGGTCGTAGCGATACCACGAAATAAGATAGGGCTGAACGCTCTTGCGGTAGAGGGCGGCAAGATAGCTGGGCACCATTTCAACCGTACGCCCCTCGCGCAGCTCCCTGTTGATTGCCGCTGCCTCGCGCTGTACCTGCTCGGGCTGTGGTTTCAGCTGTTCCTCAATGACTTCGTAGGCGGGCCTTCCGCACCCGGCAATTGAGATATATGCCTTTAATGCCTTGCTCTTCTGTGCTGCCACCATGCCTATAAGTGACCCTTCGCTGTGTCCGGCAATGGCAATGGTGCTGAATCTATTGTCATCGGCGAACATGTCGGCCCACGCCGCGGCATCATCAATATAATGCTCAAAGCGTAGCTCCTCCTCGTTCATCACCGCAGCTTGGCTTTTGCCGATGCCCCGCTTGTCGTAGCGCAGGCTGGCTATGCCCTCTGTTGCAAGCCCTTCGGCAAGCATCTTCAGCGAGTTGTTCCTGTTGTTGCTGCCTAAGGTGTTGCCGTCCATGTCGGTAGGTCCGCTACCGGCGATTATTATCACAAGCGGGCAGGGTTGCTCCACGTCGGGCATGAGCAGTACGCCGTGGATGTCCCCTGTTGCGGTAGGGAGTATAATATTTTTCTCAACTGCGCAGGCGGTTGAGAAAAATATAAGGGTAAGTATGGTAAAGAGTACTTTTTTCATTATGATATATGCTTTATCCCATCTTTCCGCCCATCTTTCCGCCCATCTTGCTGCCGAACTTGCCGCCGGTCTTTGCACCGCCGCTGCTCTGGGCTGCAAAAATGTTCTCGCCGTAGTTCACAGCCTTGAAACCTGCGTCCTGCTTGCGACGGAAGGCTATTTCAATGAGTCTGTCGATGAGCGCAGTGAAATTTATGCCGCTGTACTCCCAAAGGTAGAACGAGAGCGAGCCAGGGATTGTGTTGATTTCATTGACGAAAATCTCACCTGTTGCCTCATCGATGATGAAGTCGATGCGTGCAACACCGTCGCACGACAGCGCGCGGAATGTGTCGCAAGCTGCCTTCTGAATGAATGCGGTGCTCTCCTCGGGCAGGTTCGCGGGGATTTCACGCACTGTGGACTGCATACCCTGTGACTGCTTACCGCCGCCGTTCATGTACTTGTCCTGATAAGAGAGAATCTCGCCGCTGCGTACGGGAACCTCGCATACCGATGCCTCGCACTCGTAGTAGTTACCCAATACGGCGCAGTTTACCTCCTTGAGTTTCTGCACGTACTTCTCAATAATCACACGGCTGGTGAAAGAGATTGCGTAGTCAACGGCGTCAAGGAACTCCTCACGGTTGTGCGCAGCGCGTATGCCCACACTCGAGCCGCTGTTGGCGGGTTTCACGATTACCGGATAGCCGAGCTTCTTTTCAACGGCAGCAACGGTCTCCTCCTGCCTGTCAGCCCACTCCTTGTCGCTGAACCAGCAGTAGTCAATGACGGGTATTCCGCACTCCTTGAGAATCATCTTCATGGTTATCTTGTCCATTCCGTTGGCCGATGCCAGTGTGTTGCATCCAGTGTAGGGGATACCGCTGAATTCCATTACTCCCTGGAAAGTGCCGTCCTCGCAGTTGGTGCCGTGCAGCGCGGGCATAATGACATCGAGTCTTGTTACAACGTCCTTCTGGAACAGTCCCTTTTTGGTGCGGTAAAGGTTGGTGTCGCCGTAGATCTGCTTCATGTAGACCTCCTCGCACAGGCTCGCAAGCTTCTTCATATCACGATAGTTCGCCACGTTGAGAAGTGCCTCGCCTGTGTACCATTTGCCCTCTTTTGTAATATATATGGGGGTAATCTCATACTTCTCTCTGTCCATTGCTGCCATCGCCTGGTTTGCGGTGATGACTGAAATCTCGTTCTCGACGGAACGTCCGCCAAAAACAACACCTACGTTTGTCTTCATTGTTGTATATTTGTTTTTTATTTCATTATTTGTCATTCAGAGCATAGCGAAGAATCTATACTTTCTGTAAAGAGTTCGTTGACGGACTACCTGAAATTATCGGGTAGGTTGTCGGCTCGCCTATAATTGCCTTTCCAATTTATTTAAAATTGTCAGGCAAATCATTGGCTCGCCTTTTTTTAGCGACCCACGCGGGATGAATTTCATCCATCCTTCGCGTGACCAATCGCTAAAAGGCTCACCGATAACCTACCTGAAGTTATCAGGCAAATCATTTTCATAAAGTACCACATCACCGGCGCGCAGAATCTGCGCGAGCTGTGCGTGTGCATGGTTCAGCGAGTCGGCAAGGAAATATTTTTCCGTGGGGAGTCCGCCCTCCTCAAGACCGCTCTTTATTGCCTCGCGGTTTACTGCGTTGACAATGATTGCATAGTCGCAACTTTTGGCAATGGTGCGCCCGAGTTCCTGGTTCGCAGCGGCCTGACGTGCGCCCATCTCCACAAAGCCCGGAGTGATGACAATACGTTTGTTGCCTTCGCCCACGGCAAAGTTCTTCAGTACCTCGAGGCCCATCTTCGCACCCTGCGGGTTGGAGTTGTAGGCGTCATCGAGCACTGTTATGCCGTTTGCGACTTTCATCGACAGGCGGTGCTCCACAGGTTGCAGACGCGCAATGGCATTCTTCTGCTTGTTGACGGGTACACCCAGATGGTCGGCTACGGCAATGGATGCAAGTATGTTGAGCAGGTTGCCCGCGCCTAAAAGACGGCTGTTGTACTGCTCGTTGCCAAGGGTAAACGATACGCCGCCGGCACCGTAAACCACATCCGTTGCCTTGTAATCGCCATTGCCGTCAACTGCATACTTTATAATCCTGCAACGGCTTGTTATACCGTTGTAGCTCTTTATGTATTCCGAATCGTTGTTTATCACTCCCAGTCCGTCGGCCGGCAATGAATTTATAAGTTCAAATTTGGTGTCCTGTATATTCTCTACACTCTTGAATGTCTCGAGGTGCATTTCGCCCACCGCTGTAACAATGCCTATTGTGGGGTGCACCAGGTCGCATATCTCCTTTATGTCATTCCTCTGTTTTGCGCCCATTTCCACAATGAACACCTGATGATAGGGGCGCAAATGCTCGCGTATTGTACGTATGACACCAAGCAGGGTGTTGAAATTGCCTGGGGTTACAAGTACGTTGTATTTCTCGGCAAGTATGCTTGCAAGGTAGTTCTTGGTGCTTGTCTTGCCGAAACTCCCTGTCACGCCAATTATAATGAGTCCTTTGTGGCTCTCGATTATGCGCTTGGCGTCGTTGTAGTAGTGGCGGTTTATGGCCTTTTCAATGGGAGTGTTCACAATGTTGGCAAGCAACATTATAAAGTTGGACAGCAGCAACTCTGCTCCAATGATTGCCAATGCCCATTCTCCGGCAAACAGCAGTGCCAGCATGGTTATCGCTGCAAAAAGTATAATGTTTGTTGCGAAGAGTCTCTTCACGCGCATTGTGTAAACCAATGGCGTCTTGAATTTCTCGCGTAGAGCATCAACCCATGCCCATAATGTTATACTTGTAGCAAATCCTAAGCCCCAACTCATGGGCAGGAATGCCGATACAAATACCAAAAGAGCATAAAATCTCTTCTCTGAGATGATGTTTCCCGGAACCAACCAACGGAAGTAACGGCTGTAGCGGTAGGAACTCAACTGGAACATGTGTATGTCGTACCTCGCAATCATCAGGAAGAATGCAAAGGCAACGGTGGTGTAAATTATAATGGTTCCCATGGTCGGTTATTTGATGTTAAAGAAGTTCTTTATTACCGCAGTGAACAGCCCGGGGTTTTCAAGGAATGAGAAGTGCCCTGTGCCGTGTGCCACAACAAGCCCTGCGTCGGGGATTAGTCTCTCCATTGTCTTTGCATCACTCAATGGGGTAGCAGTGTCCATGTTGCCCCAGAAAAGCAGGGTAGGAGCCTTGATGCTCGGCATCAGGTGCTTGAGGTCCTCGTTCACTACCTTCGAGAGTATCGCACGCATCATGGGCGAGGCGTTGTTGTAGTCGCTTGAACCGGCGCCCTTGCGTCGCTTATCGATTATGGCCTGAGCCTTCTCCTTTGGCAGGAATGTGTTGCAAAGCCATTTCATTGCCTTGAACGTGTACACTTTCCAATAATATTTCAACGGACGCTTGGGCTTTATTCCCGCTGCATCGACGAGCACCACGCGGCTTACATCGTTGCGCGAGGCAAAGACAATGCTTACCCTGCCGCCGAAAGAGTGCCCCATGAGTGCAGGCCTTTCAATCCCGTTCTCCTTAACGAATGCCTCCACCATGCGGGTGTACTCCTCAACGCCCCACACTTCAGTGGGCTCGTCCGATGCCCCGAACCCCGGGAAATCGAAACTGTATGTCTTGTAGGCGGTTGAGAGCACACTTTGGATGTTTTTGAATATCTCTCCTGTGCAGCCCCAACCATGCAGCAGAAGTATGGGCTCGCCCTCACCGGCAACGTTTATGTTAACATTTATATTATTGTATAGGAAAGTCATTTATATTGAAAATATAATTTCTTGCGAAGATAATAATTTCTATTATAAAATCCCTGATTCAAAGAGTAGAATATTTGTAGTGAATACAAAAAAGACGCTCCCGCCGATGATGTCGGGAACGTCTTTGACCCTTGTATTTCTCTTTGTTATTGCAATGCGACTCTGCGCTCTTGCAGGAACTCCATAATGGCTTTTTCAATGAGCCCGTGGCCTCTCTCATTGGGATGAATGCCGTCCTCGCAGATGTATTCACTGTAATTCTTTTTCTCAAGGAACACCGATGTGATATCAATTACCGGCACCTTCTTCATGGCTCCAAGTCTGAATACCGCCATGTTGTACATCGCGTGCCAGCGCTCTATGGAGAGTATCGTCCCGCCGAGCCATTTCAATACGTTCGCCTTGTCCAATCCGCGTGTTACGAAGTTGAAGAAACGCTCTGGGTCAAGTACCGGTAACGAGAGAAGCACAGGCGTCGAGCCCAATGACTTTACCCTGTCAATCATCGATGAGTATGTCTCTATGAACTGCTGCATTGGTGTCTTGGGCTTGTGCTCCCTAGCGGGGTCCTCGGCTATGGCGGCCCAGTCGTGGTCGCAGTCGTTCCCGCCGAACTCAAAGAGCGTGATATCGCTCTTCTTTATTCTCTCCTCATATCGGCCTACGAGCTTTGTTCCTTGTGATACCACTCCGCCGAAACGTGCGAAGTTTTCCACCTCTATGTTGAGGCTTCTGCGGCAACGCTCGGCAAATCCCATTTCACTTATCCTGTATTTCAATCCTATTCCGCTGTTCTTGTCCTTGTCGGCGACAATTCCTTTCATTACCGAATCGCCGAACGCGCATACGTTGTTCACTCTTATTTCCATCTCTTTTTTCATCAGTTTTCAAATTTCCGGCGGCAAAGGTATCATGCCCGCAACAAAATGAACAAACAATGGGCTTTGTGTGGCTGTTTCTTGGCCGAAAGGGCTGTTTTGGGGTGAAATTCCGCCATTTGGTGGCGAAATGAGAATGGCTTTTACTTCAATTGCACTATCTTTGCGGATAAATCCGCGAAAATAGGCTGCGCTCGTTGCGTAACGCTCAAACAGGTTTGGCGTTCCACTCGCTTGCACTATCTTTGCACTATAAAACAGAGGTCGAGAAAAGATGATATACCCTCAGAATTTTGAAACAAGGATAGAGTTTGACGCAGTGCGACGTATGCTCAAGGAGGAGTGCCTGTGTCAGTTGGGCAGGGAGCGTGTCGATGATATGCAGTTCCTTACCGACTTTACGGCAGTCGACACTCGCCTGAACGAGGTAGTCGAGTTTGTGCGCATCATGCAGGTTGAAGAGGGTTTCCCGAGTGACTTCTTCTTTGATGTGCGTGAGCCGCTGCAACGTGTCCGCATTGAGGGCATGTACATGGGCGCCGAGGAACTTTTTGCCCTTCGCCGTTCGCTTGATACCATTGGGCGCATTCTCTCATTGCTCCGCAAACAGGGCGGCGATTCGGCCGACGGAGATGATAATCCGCTCTATCCCTCGCTACGTGCCCTTGCAGGGGATGTCGAGGCTTTCCCGCGCATAATACGTGACATTGATTCCATAATAGACAAGTTCGGTACCGTCAAGGACAGCGCATCGCCCACACTGGCGCGCATACGCAGTGAATTGTCGCGTACATCGGGTAGCATATCGCGTACCTTGAACTCTATTCTGCGCCGTGCGCAAGCCGAGGGGCTTGTCGAGAAGGACGCCTCGCCCACCATGCGCGACGGCCGTCTGGTAATTCCCGTAGCCCCTGCGCTCAAGCGCAAAATGGGTGGTATCGTGCACGATGAGTCGGCCAGTGGAAAGACTGTCTTCATAGAGCCGGCCGAGGTGGTCGAGGCCAACAACCGCATACGCGAGCTCGAGGCCGAGGAGAAACGCGAGATAATAGCCATCCTGTCGGCATTTTCGGCCGAACTGCGTCCGCAGGTTCCGGCACTTCTTCAGGCCTATGATTTCCTCGGAGAGATGGATTTCATACGTGCGAAGGCCGAGGTTGCCGTTCGCATGAACGCCATAAAACCGTCTCTTGTAAACAGGCCTTTGATAGACTGGGGTGCAGCATATCATCCGTTACTCGAGTTCTCGTTGCGCAAGCATGGCCGCAGGATGTCGCCGCTTGATATCGAACTTGACGGCGAACGGCGCATACTGCTTATCTCGGGCCCTAACGCAGGTGGTAAGTCGGTATGTCTCAAGACTGCAGGTCTCCTGCAATATATGTTGCAGTGCGGTATGCTCATCCCGGTCCATGAACGCAGCCGTGCAGGCCTCTTCAGGAGCCTCTTCATAGATATCGGTGACCAGCAGAGCATCGAGGATGACCTGAGTACCTATTCGAGTCACTTGCTCAATATGAAACACACTCTCCGCAACTGCGACAAGCGGTCGCTCATTCTCATCGATGAGTTCGGCGGGGGAACAGAGCCGCTCATCGGTGCAGCAATTGCCGAGGCGTTGCTCAAACGTTTCAATGAGCGCGGTGCTTATGGAATAATCACCACGCATTATCAGAACCTGAAACATTTCGCCGACTCAACCCCGGGCATTGTCAACGGCGCGATGCTCTATGACCGTGGCGAGATGCGCCCACTCTTCCAACTTCAGATAGGAAACCCCGGCTCATCGTTCGCGGTGGAGATTGCACGCAAGATAGGTCTTCCCGAGGAGGTCATTGCCGATGCATCGCAGATTGTGGGCAGTGACTACATACAGTCCGACAAGTACCTGCAGGATATCGTGCGCGACAAACGCTATTGGGAGGGCAAGCGCAAGAGTGTACACCAGAAGGAGAAGGAACTTGATGAGATGCTCGCCAAACTGCAGGAGCAGAGCGATGAACTCAAGAAGAGCCGCAAACAGATACTCAAGGAGGCACGTGAAGAGGCCGAACGTCTGTTGCGCGAAGCGAATGCGAAGATTGAGAATACAATACGTGCCATTGTAGAGGCCAAGGCCGAGAAGGAGCGCACACGCCAGGCGCGTCAGGAACTAAGCGACTTCAGCAAGCAGCTCGAGGAACTTGCAAGGCAGAAACAGCAGATGCAGACCGACCGCGAGATGGCGAAGATTCTTGCCCGTCAGGAGCGCAAGAAGAACGGCAAAAAGGACAAAAAGAGTCCAACGCAGCAGGGGAGTGGCCCAGGGCAGCATGCCGAACCCAGTTTGCCCAAGATAGAGCCAGGCATGCATGTGCGCATAGTGGGGCAGCAGGCTGTCGGCGAGGTCATGTCGGTAGGCAAGGCGGGTGCTGTGGTCCGTTTCGGGGCAATAAAGTCGACAGTGTCAGTCGAGAGGCTGCAACCATGCGAGGCACCCAAAACCGAGGTTCGTAAAGTGTCGTTCCTCACAAGCGAGACACAGGAACAGCTGCACCGCAAGCGCCTTGAATTCAAGTCCGACATCGACATCCGCGGTATGCGCGGCGAGGAGGCAGTACAGGCCATAAGCTATTTCCTCGATGATGCAGTGGTGTGCAACGTACATAGCCTCCGTGTCCTGCATGGCACAGGCAATGGCATACTCCGCACCCTTATAAGGCAGTACCTGAGCACTGTACCATTTGTCAAGAGCTTTCGCGATGAACATGTGCAGTTCGGCGGTGCAGGAATAACAATTATAGAACTGGAGTAACCGAATGGTTGTTTCAGCCCGGAATAGTAGTGAACAAATCAAATAACTTCTATTATATAATGGCAAAAGTTAAAATTACAACTACAATGGGCGACATTACGGTGCGCCTTTATGATGAGACACCCCTTCACCGCGATAATTTCCTTAAACTCGCATCAGAGGGCTTTTTCAACGGAACCTTGTTCCACCGAGTGATAAAGGACTTTATGATTCAGGGTGGTGACCCCGAGAGTAAGGGAGCTCCTGCGGGAAAGAATTTGGGCAGTGGAGGCCCGGGCTACAACGTGCCCGCGGAGATTCAGCCTGCGACACTCTTCCACAAGCGTGGTGCCTTGAGTGCTGCACGTCTTGGCGATGAGGTAAATCCTGAAAAGGAGAGTAGTGGTAGCCAATTCTATATCGTTTGGGGAAAGATTTATAAGGCTGCCGAGCTTAAACAGCTTGAACGACAGATGAAGATGCAGCAGGAGCAGAACATCTTCAATGCACTTGCAATGGAACGTCGTGAAGAGATTATGAATCTTCGCCGCAACCGCGACCGTGACGGCCTTATGGAACTTCAGGAGAAATTGGGTAAAATGGCGATAGAGAAAAGTAAAGAACTGGGAAATCCTGCCTTTACTCCTGAACAGGTTGAGGCTTATACCACCCATGGCGGCACTCCATTCCTCGATGGCGGATATACAGTGTTCGGTGAGGTTGAAGAGGGCTTGGATGTTGTTGAGGCAATACAGAATGTAGAGACCTCAATGGGTGACCGTCCCAAAACAGATGTGGTAATGACTGTGACGGTTTTGGAGTAGCAATAGAACTCCTTAAACTGTGCGTCTGAGTGCATACGGCCCCGAATTGTAACAAGGCGGTCATGTCTACCATGTTGCTAAAAAGCTGGTGAGGTGGTTCTTTTTATTCTGACACGAAGTGATGGTTTATGTGTTTTATGGCAAAATAAGCTCATGTAAACTTGCCGTGAAATAAATTTTTCTATATTTGATGTAGTTTGATTAAGATTCTTTGAGTATCAAACCATTAAGAAGAACTTGCATGAGAATGGGCAATGGATAAGAAATTGCTAACTTGTTTTGTTACACTATATTCCTCATGCTTTTCAAATAACTCTTTACA
>JAFXGX010000015.1 GCA_017536695.1 Bacteroidaceae bacterium
TAATGCTGGCAGTAAATGGTCACGCGAAGCACAGACAAAGTTTGTGCCGCGTGGGTTACGGCAAGACAGCATTATCAATGGATCTCTTTTTCATTACAACCGCAAATATTTTGTCAACCCACACCTTTTTGCTACTGAGCCGTGAAAGGTGGAAACGAAGAGTGGAAAGTCTAAAGCGTAAAGCGCTGAAAGGTTAAATGTGAAATAATTATAAAATAAAAGGGCATAACTGTTTAGAAATGCGGAAATTTTTCTTTAAATTTGTGACGGATAATGTACTAACGTAACCCAATTTATATGCACAGAGTCGTAAAAATTTCTAAAGGATTGAATATCAATCTGAAAGGTGCTCCGGTTGCTGAGTTTACTTCAGTTGCTCCGGCAAAGTTTTATGCTTTGATGCCGTCTGATTTTACCCGCATTACTCCAAAGGTTGTCGTTAAACCCGAGGATAAGGTAAAGGCTGGCGACCCCCTGTTCTTTGATAAGGAAAATCCTGAATTGCAATTCGTTTCCCCTGTTAGTGGAACGGTTGTAGCGGTTAACCGCGGTGAGAGAAGACGCGTTCTTAGCGTAGTAGTAGAGTCTGACGGCAAATTTGAGTCTGTGGAGTACAAGGCGAAGGATATCCTATCGCTCTCTGCCGATGAAGTTAAGGCTGACCTTCTGAAGGCTGGTCTTTTTGCATTTATCCGTCAGCGTCCCTATGATGTCATTGCTGCTCCCGGTGACACTCCACGTGCCATCTATGTTTCGGCATTTGACTCAAAGCCTTTGGCTGTGGATTTTGAGATTGCTCTCAAGGGCAACGAAGAGGATTTCCAGACAGGTCTTGATGCCTTGTCACGCATAGCTCCTGTACATCTTGGCTTGTGTGCGTGCCAGAAGTCGGCAGCTCTGAATGTAGCCAAGAATGTAACGACAACAATCTTCAAAGGTCCTCATCCTGCAGGTAACGTAGGTGTCCAGATCAACAAGACAGCTCCTGTGAACAAGGGCGAGATTGTGTGGACAATAGGTGCCGAGGAGGTAATCTTCATCGGACGTCTCTTCAACAGAGGCAAGATTGACTTCACACGTACAGTGGCTCTCGTAGGTAGCGAGGTAAAGAACCCTTCTTACAGCAAGATGGTTCTCGGTGCCCAGATTTCAGGCCTTATCAACGGCCGTCTCGAGGAGAAGTACGAGCTCCGCATCATTGACGGTAATGTCCTGACTGGCAAGAAAACTACCGCTGATGGCTATCTCGGCGCATTCTCTAACGAGATTACAGTCATCCCCGAGATTATGGGCGGTGCTGAGATGCTCGGCTGGATTGCTCCACGTTTCTCAATGCTCAGTACAAGCCGCAGTTACTTCAGCTGGCTCATGCCAGGCCGCAAGTATACTGTCGATGCACGTATCAAGGGTGGCGAGCGCCACATGATTATGTCAAATGAGTATGACAAGGTGTTCCCGATGGATATCTATCCCGAGTATCTTATCAAGGCTATCATTACAGGCAATATCGACAAGATGGAGCAGCTCGGTATCTACGAGGTGGCTCCCGAGGATTTCGCTCTTTGCGAGTTTGTCGATTCATCTAAACTTGAACTGCAACGCATCGTGCGCGAGGGCTTGGACAAGCTGCGTGCCGAGATGTGCTGATAATACTAAGGCCCGGCATTGCGGGTCCGGTTTAATGCAAAATAAACAATAGTCGTATGAAATTTTTGAGAAATTATCTGAATAAGATTAAACCAAACTTCGAGGAGGGTGGCAAGCTCCATGCTTTCCGTTCTTTGTTCGATGGTTTCGAGACATTCCTGTTCGTGCCCGATGACACCTCGAAGAGTGGTGTGAATATCCACGATGCGATTGACAGCAAGCGTATCATGTCACTCGTGGTTATTTCATTGTTGCCAGCTCTTCTTGTCGGTATGTACAATATCGGTCTTCAGAATGCACTGGCTGCAGGCACTGCCGACACTACAGGCTGGTTCGACATGTTCGTTTTCGGTCTTCTTGTGACACTGCCCAAGATTGTTGTCTCTTATGTAGTAGGTCTCGGCATCGAGTTCACTGTAGCCCAGTGGAAGAACGAGGAGATACATGAGGGATTCCTTGTATCGGGTATCCTTATCCCGATGATTGTTCCTGTCGGCTGTCCTCTTTGGATACTAGCCCTTGCAACGGCATTTGCTGTAATCTTTGCCAAGGAGGTATTCGGCGGTACAGGTATGAATATCGTCAACGTGGCTCTCATTGCACGTGCGTTCATCTTCTTCGCATATCCTTCGGTGATATCAGGTGATGGCGTGTGGGTGGCTACTGAGTCAATCCTCGGATTCGGTTCTGACGTTACAGTTGACGGATATACATGTGCTACTGCTCTCCAGCATGTCGCTAACGGTGTAGAGATTACCGGTGCGTCAGGCGCACAGCTTTCTGTAATGGATATGCTCTTCGGCTTCATGCCAGGTTCAATCGGTGAGACAAGTGTCGTTGCAATTGCAATCGGTGCTGTAATTCTCCTGTGGACAGGTGTTGCAAGCTGGAAGACAATGTTCAGCGTCTTCGTGGGCGGTATCGCAATGTGCTTCCTGTTCCAGTATGCATTGCCCGAGAATGTTGTTGCTCAGGTTCCGTTCTGGCAGCATCTCATCCTTGGCGGTTTCTGTTTCGGTGCAGTGTTCATGGCTACAGACCCTGTCACTTCAGCCCGTACCGAAGTCGGCAAGTACATCTACGGTTTCGGTATCGGTGCGATGGCAATCCTCATCCGTGTGCTCAACCCAGGTTACCCCGAAGGTATGATGCTTGCTATCCTCCTGATGAACGTGGTGGCACCATTTATTGATTATTGCGTTGTGCAGACAAATATCAGTGCTCGCGCTAAACGTCTAACAAAAAAGAACTGATAGGATATGGCAGCAAAGAAATATGTATGCAAAGTGTGCGGATACGTACACGAAGGCAATGAGGCACCGGCAGTGTGTCCTCTGTGTAAGGCCGCTGCTTCGGAATTCGAGGCTGTTAAGGAGGCCAAGAAAGGTCTTGACACAAACAGCGATGTATATGCCATCCTCTATTCGGCAGTAGTCGTTGTCATTGTAGCGTTTCTTTTGGCTGGCGTATCATCAGCGCTCAAGCCAATGCAGGATGCTAACGTCGAGCTTGACAAGAAAAAGCAGATTCTTGCATCTCTTAACGAGAAGAACTTGTCCGATGCGGCAGCAAAGTACGATGCTCTCATCGTTGCAGACCCCATTATCAACGTGAACGGCGATGTTGTTGCCGAGGAAGGTGGTTTTGAGGTTGCCAACGATGCTGTAAGCGAGGAGAATCTTCCCCTGTACGTAGCCGATATTGATGGCGCGAAGAAGTACATCCTTCCGATGACCGGTAACGGACTCTGGGGCGGTATATGGGGCTATCTTGCTCTCAACGATGACTGCAACTCAATATACGGAGTATATTTCTCTCATGCAAGCGAGACTCCGGGTCTTGGTGCAGAGATTGCAGGCGATAAGTTCCAGAAACGTTTCCCCGGCAAGAAGGTCTATGGCGAGGACGGTCAGGTTGTCCTGACAGTGGCAAAGGGCGGTGCCAAGGCTTCAGAGGAGTCTGGTGTTGATGCAATTTCAGGTGCAACAATTACCTGTAATGGTGTCAATGGCATGCTCAAGACCAAGCTCGCTCCTTACTACAAGTATCTCATGAGCCAGATTGCTTCAACCCCTATGGTTGAGCTGGTACCTGCAGAGCCTGTAGCGACAGATGCAAATGTTGAACCCGCAGCTACCGACGCTGCACTTTAATAAGAGGAGGAATAATTATGGCATTATTTTCAAAGAAGAATAAGGAGTCTCTTGTTACTCCTCTCTTGAAGGAGAACCCTGTAACCATTCAGGTGTTGGGTATCTGTTCAGCCTTGGCTGTTACAAGTAAACTTGAGCCGGCAGTTGTAATGGGTCTTTCTGTGACAATCATCATTGCGATGGCCAACGTCATCATTTCTCTCATCCGCAACACAATCCCGATGCGTATACGTATCATCGTTCAGCTGGTGGTTGTGGCTGCGCTTGTGACACTGGTGAGTGAGGTTCTCAAGGCCTTTGCTTATGATGTGAGCGTTCAGCTCTCGGTATATATCGGTCTTATCATTACCAACTGTATCCTCATGGGACGTCTTGAGGCTTTTGCAATGCAGAACAAGCCTTGGCCTTCATTCCTCGACGGTATCGGTAATGGTGTGGGCTATGCTATGATTCTGGTTATTGTGGCTTTCTTCCGTGAGCTTTTCGGTTCAGGTACCCTTTTCAACTATCCTATTGTGGAGAAGCTCCGACTCTATGAGTGTGGCTATCTCAATAACGGTCTTATGCTTATGACACCTGCTGCGTTCATCCTTATTGCATGTATCGTATGGTATCAGAGGGCAAAGGACAAAACTCTACAGGAAAAATAATTTTTAGATACAGTTAAGAATAATAATTATGGAACATTTCATCAGTTTACTTGTCCGCTCGGTATTCGTGGACAATATGGTATTCGCCTTCTTCTTGGGTATGTGTTCATACCTGGCTGTATCTAAGAGCGTGAAGACAGCAATCGGTCTTGGTATAGCAGTCGTGTTCGTGCAGGTGATTACACTCCCTGTAAACTACCTGTTGCAGACAACAGTGCTTGCCAACGGTGCGATAGTTGAAGGCGTTGACCTTACATTCCTTGCATTCATCCTGTTTATTGCGGTAATCGCCGGTATCGTACAGCTGGTAGAGATGATTGTAGAGCGCTTCGCTCCTGCTCTCTACAACCAGCTCGGTATCTTCTTGCCTCTTATTGCAGTAAACTGTGCAATCATGGGTGGTTCACTCTTCATGCAGCAGCGCATCGGTCTTCCGGCCGACAACTCTCAGGCTATCACCTGCTTTGCCGATTCTGTGGCTTTTGCTATCGGTTCAGGTCTTGGCTGGATGGTTGCCATTGTGCTCTTTGCAGCTATACGTGAGAAAATGGAGTACTGCAACATTCCTAAGCCCTTGCGTGGTCTTGGCATCGCCTTCATCACTGTAGGTCTTATGGCTATGGCGTTCATGTGCTTCTCTGGTATTAAAATGTAATATATTAAGGATATGAATACAGAGTTGATTATATCAAGTATAGTTGTCTTCCTTGTTGTCATCCTTCTGTTGGTGATTATACTTCTGCTCGCGAAGCGCTTCCTGCTCCCCGGCGGAAATATCAAGGTAAAGATTAACGGAGAGAATGAGGTTGAGGTTGCTGCAGGCGGTGCGCTTCTCGGTACACTTGCCGAGAACGGTATCTTCCTTCCTTCGGCTTGTGGCGGTAAGGGCTCTTGTGGCCAGTGCAAGCTCCAGGTAATAGAGGGCGGCGGCGAGATTCTGCCATCCGAGACAAGCCACTTTACACGCAAGGAGCAGCAGGCTCACTGGCGTCTGGGCTGTCAGGTAAAGTGTAAGAACGACATGGAAATCAAGGTGCCCGAGTCTGTTATGGGTGTCAAGGAGTGGGAGTGCGAGGTTATCTCTAACAAGAACGTCGCTACCTTCATCAAGGAGTTTATCGTTGCATTGCCTCCAGGCGAGCACATGGACTTCGTGCCAGGTTCTTATGCGCAGATAAAGATTCCTGCATATGACATGACATATGACAAGGATATCGACAAGAGCCTTATCGGTGATGAGTATCTGCCGGCATGGGAGAAGTTCGGTCTTCTTGGCCTCAAGTGCAAGAATACCGAGGAGACAATCCGTGCCTATTCTATGGCCAACTATCCTGCCGAAGGCGACCGCATCATGCTTACAGTACGTATCGCTACACCGCCGTTCAAGCCCGACCGTTCAGGCTTCATGGATGTACCTTGCGGTATCGCATCTTCATACATCTTCACACTCAAGCCGGGCGATAAGGTTATCATGAGCGGTCCTTACGGTGACTTCCACCCCATCTTCGACTCAAAGAAGGAGATGATGTGGGTAGGTGGTGGTGCCGGTATGGCCCCTCTGCGTGCTCAGATTATGCACATGACAAAGACCTTGAAGACTACAGACCGTGTGATGACATACTTCTACGGTGCGCGTGCGCTCAACGAGGTGTTCTACCTCGAGGACTTCCTGCAGTTGGAGAAGGATTTCCCCAACTTCACATTCCACCTTGCGCTTGACCGTCCTGACCCTGCAGCCGACGCAGCAGGCGTGAAGTACACCGCTGGTTTCGTACATCAGGTAATCTACGAGACATACCTCAAGGATCATGATGCTCCTGAGGATATCGAGTACTACATGTGTGGTCCCGGCCCGATGTCAAAGGCTGTTGTCAACATGCTTACCGACCTCGGCGTCGAGGAGAAGTCAATCATGTACGATAACTTCGGAGGTTAATGCCTCTTTAGTGTATATGTTAAAAGCACCGTTCATTTTTTTGAACGGTGCTTTTTTGTTGGTGTGTATTTTGCAATCATTGACTTCCCGGCAGCCATAGCCTTATGCCCGGCATAACGGCGCCTGCTATTTCTTTCTTAATAGCGACTCTTTGGATACAAGACGTGATAAGAATTATTCTCCATGGTACAAGGAGGGCTCAGTAGAAATTTCGTGTGGATGAAATACCTCAACTAAATAAAACTGTTATTCCTTGGTTTGTTTTACCCTTAATCTGTTGTCGTTTATTCTTCTTGTTGTCGTTCTATCACATACTTTTCATGACTGAAAAGTACGCAAAAGGTCCCGGCACACTGAAATTCCAGTCGACCTCTTTTTTGTTCAAGAGTCGCAAGCGACATCTTTCAGTCAAAGAGGTCTTGCCGCTTGAACTTTCTGTTTGATTTTTGGGTGCTGCGGGACTCCCTCAGTTACCCGCTTGCAAGCAATCGTGTAA
>JAFXGX010000026.1 GCA_017536695.1 Bacteroidaceae bacterium
ATTTACACTTTATTAAGACCCAACCTCGCCCAAGAAAATATATTAGTCACATGGTCAAGAAATTTGATTTTCTGGTTATTGGTTCCGGAATCGCCGGAATGAGTTTTGCGCTCAAGGTAGCGGATAAAGGTAAGGTAGCACTCGTGTGCAAGACAACATTGGAGGACGCCAACACATACTTTGCACAGGGTGGCGTAGCATCGGTAACAAACCTTCTGGTCGACAATTTCGAAAAACACATCGAGGACACCATGATTGCCGGCGACTGGATAAGCGACCGCGCTGCCGTGGAGAAGGTCGTACGCGAGGCACCGGCACAGATTCAGGCACTCATCGACTGGGGTGTAGACTTTGACAAGAACGAGAAGGGAGAGTTCGACCTTCACCGCGAGGGCGGCCACTCCGAGTTCCGCATCCTGCACCATGCCGACAACACCGGCGCCGAGATTCAGGAGTCGCTCATAAAGGCCGTACGCAATCACCCCAATATCACAATCTTCGACAACCATTTTGCCATAGAGATACTCACCCAACATCACTTGGGTGTTGAGGTAACCCGCCAGACACCCGACATCGAGTGCTACGGAGCATATATCCTTGACATTGCCACAAACGAGGTGCACACCTTCCTGAGCAAGGTAACACTGATGGCAACCGGCGGCTGCGGTGCAGTATACAAGACAACTACCAACCCTCTTGTGGCAACAGGCGACGGCATTGCAATGGTATACCGTGCCAAGGGAACAGTGCAGGACATGGAATTCGTGCAGTTCCACCCCACAGCACTCTACAACCCCGGCGACAGACCTTCATTCCTCATCACAGAAGCCATGCGCGGCTACGGCGGCATACTGCGTACCAAGGACGGCAAGGAGTTCATGCATAAGTACGACCCTCGCCTTTCGCTTGCACCGCGTGACATTGTGGCACGCGCCATCGACAATGAGATGAAACTGCGTGGCGATGACCACGTCTACCTCGACGTCACCCACAAGGACCCCGAGGAGACAAAGCGCCATTTCCCCAATATATACGAAAAGTGCCTCTCATTGGGCATTGACATAACCAAGGACTATATCCCCGTTGCCCCGGCAGCACACTACCTTTGCGGCGGCATCAAGGTAGACCTCAACGCGGCATCGAGCATACACAGGCTGTATGCCGTTGGCGAATGTTCATGCACAGGCCTCCACGGCGGCAACCGCCTGGCGAGCAACTCGCTCATTGAGGCCGTTGTATATGCCGACGCGGCAGCCAAGCACTCACTTGCACACTTCCAGGAATACAGTTACCGCGAAGACATCCCCCTGTGGAACGACGAGGGCACCAAGATGAACGAGGAGATGGTGCTCATTTCGCAGGACGCCAAGGAGGTGCAGCAGATTATGAGCACATACGTGGGCATCGTACGTACCGACCTGCGTCTGAAGCGCGCCTGGAACCGTCTTGACCTGCTGTATGAGGAGACCGAGGAGCTCTTCAAACAGAGCGTGGTAAGCCGCGAGCTGTGCGAGCTACGTAATGTAATCAATGTGGGTTATCTTATCATGCGCTGGGCAATGGAACGCAAGGAGAGCCGAGGCCTGCACTATAATGTAGACCATCCGAGAAAATAGAAGTAATTTAACTCATAAATAATATATTAGCAGAGATGCCAGCAGGCATCTCTGCTAATATATTATAAAAACACAATCAATACCCTAACAGCCAGGCGATACCACTTGAAAACTTAATCGGTAAATTTTCTTGCCATTTCGAAATCATCGCAGCTATAACTTAGGTATATTCAATCACATTACCTTCAAAACATTAGGGTTCGACCCCCAAACTTTCAAGAGCATCCTTTGCAGCCTGACAGCCTTGTTTTGCCGACTTTTGATACCAATTAGAAGCTTGTGCCCATGATTGTGCTACTCCGAGTCCCAAATGGTAGCACCTTCCCAAATTGTGTTGACCATACAGATTTCCTTGCTCTGCTGATTTCTGATACCACTTTACAGCAGCAGTCTCTGATTTCGAGACTCCAGAACCTTTTTCATAACATATACCCAAATAATTCTGGGCATTCGCATTCCCTTGCTCGGCAGCTTTACGAAACAGCCGGACAGCATTTTCATATTCACCTTTTGAGTATGCTTCAACCCCTTCATCATAATCCGTACATGACATAGAAGCCAAAGGAAAAAGACTGCAGGCCAAATTTACACAACCCATAATAGCAAACCCTAATATATCTACCCAATCATCGAATATGCCGAATAATAAACCTCCGCCAATAATAAAAATTATAGACAACAAGTTTAAACAGACACCAATCTTCTTCATGAAAGAAGATTGATTTAACTCACCCCAAAATGTTACGACTACCGAGAGGGCAGAAAAAGTCATGATATACCAAAACGCCTCATTATTTACGATTATACAATATATTCCAAAAGAAAAAAGCAGTAAATAAAACACCACACCTATCTTGTCACCTATAGAGCCCCGTTTCTCAGCATAATCACCACTTTGCTCTTTCTGCTCTTTTTGCAGTTTCCTCCCCTCTTCTTTAACCTCATCTACAATTCTGTTTCTTTGACCTATTTTCCTCTCCAAAGAACGCAACAACTTGCCAATAGCATCCTGTATGCCTCTTAAGCCTGCACATTGAATAAAATCCACTGCACAAAGGTCAAAATCAACCGACTCATTGTAATCTGCATTATCAAGTTTGATTGGAATTATCTGAATCTTCCTCTTAATGGCATAGTTAACTTCCTTTACGGTCCACTCCGACTTATTGGATGCTGCAGACGAAAAGAACAGAAAGACCATAGACTCTCTTATTGCAGCAGCTATTTTTTTCTTGAACTCATCACCGCTCTCAATTCCATCAACATCCATCCACACGGAGTAACCAGCATTAGAGAGTTCATCGGCGAACTTTTTTACCATAGCCGAATCCTTGCGGCTGTAACTTATAAAAACATCGTGTTTCATGGCAAACTTATCCTTATGACGCAAAGTTAAATTATTTTAATTAAGATAGAAAATATCGGGCATTTTATTCTATGTATTTGATGACTGGGCGTACTGTGTTTCACATGAAAAAGCAATCAAATCAATGAAGCTACATATTTTTTTTGAGATTTTTCGCTGCGCTCAAAATGACAAAACAACGTTTTGTTATCGGCGAGTTTTGCAGCAACAGGTCAAACGTAGTATAGCCGTAGGTTATGACGTTTGGGTTGCGAAAAGCAAAACGAGTCAATGACCTTTTTTGTTATCGACAAGTTTTGCAGTGAACGTCGCAGGCAGCACTCCCTTCCCTCAGCCATTTCATGGCAGCTCCCCTCGGGCAGGGGAGCAGTTATAAGTGATACCCTGCGGTACACGAAAAGCAAAACGAGTCAATGACAGTGCAAATATTGAATGACACAGAACCATGCTGCAACAAACTGATAGCGTTTTAAATATTTTATATTTAACTGTTGATAAATAACCCCTCTTTTATAGTGCAAAATCACGCAAAAAAAGTTAACTTCGCGAGAAAAATGGGGCATATTGCCCTGTTTTTGGTTTAAAACATTGGTATTCAATCGAATAAACAAACAAATTACTAAATAAACATGTCTACAAAAAGAATTAAATCGGCTTTGGTATCCGTTTTCCACAAGGATGGTCTTGACGAGATTATCAAGCTTCTTCACGCCGAAGGCGTACAGCTCATTTC
>JAFXGX010000027.1 GCA_017536695.1 Bacteroidaceae bacterium
AAGTAGATATTATCGGCAAATTCTGCAAATCACAAGAAAAGAAAATTTGCCAAAATACGCTAAAACACAATGTTTTGCATATTATTGGCAAATCTTAGAAAATAGGTGAAAATACCCCATAATTTACTAAGCGTAAATGAGTATTTTTCGGGCAAGCGTAACAACAAAAGAGCCTTTTTAGTCAGCCTCGTCATTGAATAGCCACCCAATTGCACCAGAAAGAAGATAGCCATGATACACCATCGGCAATCACACTTTCCAGTTTACCAGATAGAGTTTCTCCGTAGCACGGGTAAAGGCCGTATATAGCCAGCGGTAGTAATCGGCATTCATCATGTCGGCAGTCACGTAGCCTTGGTCAAGAAAGACATGCTTCCATTGTCCGCCTTGTGCCTTATGGCACGTGACGGCATAGCCATACTTTACCTGCAAGGCATTGTAATAGGGGTTCTTGCGGATTTCCTCCATACGTTTCCGCTTCGAGCGTATTTCGGGATAGTCTTCCCATACTGCAGCAAACAGCCTCTCGCTCTCCTCACGGGTAAGCGAAGGCGACTCGCTCATGAGAGTATCGAGCATTATCATCACATCAATCTCGCAATCCTCATAATCTACAAGGGAGAGGGTCACCTCGGCATAACGGAAGCCGTACATCTCCTCTACCCCGCCAACACGGACAATTTCGGCCATATCGCCATTGGCAATGAAGTCAATCTTGTCAAGGAGGCTCTTGTCCTCCTTGCCCAACAGTTCGCGCCAGTAGTAGTTGTTCTTCACAACCATGAGCATGTCACCATGGTTAAGTTCCTCTTCACGGTAAAGAATGCGACGCCTTATACCCTCGTTATACACATTGGCACGCTTGTTCGAGCGGCAGAGAACTATCGTATCCTCGACACCCACAGAAGAGTAGCTTCCCTCGATAGCCTCGATGAGTTCATCGCCCGAGACTGGAGTGATATCGGCAAAGCCTTTCAGTTGGAGCTGAGGGAGAAAACCGCTCCCGCCGCTACAGATTATCTCGCGGAGCATGGTGGCATTCTGCAATATACCCGAGCCATCGAGCTGACGCATGACCTGGGTAAGCTCCACATGAGTCACATCAAGGAACATCGAACGCATATACTCTGCCGAAAGGGCAGGAGAGAGCAGTTCGCCCACCGGAGGCAGCTGGGCCGTATCGCCGAGCAGCAGCATAGAACATCCCCTTCCTGAATAGACATACTCCACAAGGTCATCGAGCAGCGCCCCCGTACCAAAGCCCGAACTGCCGTCATTGGCAATCATTGAAGCCTCATCGACAATGAAAAGCGTATTCACCGACCTGTTCTCGGAAAGTACGAACTGAGCACCGTTGAGGATTGATTTCTGACGGTATATCCACCTGTGGATTGTATAAGCGCTCCTCCCCGAATAGGAAGAGAAGACCTTTGCAGCGCGCCCTGTGGGAGCCAGCAACACACACCGTCTCTCGAGTTGTGCCATAGTCTTTACCAGAGCCGATACAAGCGTGGTCTTTCCCGTTCCTGCATAGCCGCAAAGCATAAAAATTTTGCGGTCATCGCCGGAAAGTATGAATTCTGATATTTTTTGAAGAGAAATTTCCTGCTCCGCAGTTGGATTAAAAGGAAAATTTGATTTAATTTGCGAGGCTAAATATTTATTTATCACTTTTTACCAATAAAAAAATGTATATAAAAACATAATTTCGTTTTTATTTCTTATTTTTGCGACACGAAAATACATAATAAAAAAATATAGAGCAATGAAAAACGTACTAAAAGTTATTTTACTTGTTGTAATTGCAGGGTTGGTTTACATCTGCTTCCGCAGCATCATGAACCCTATCGAGTTCAAAGAGGTAAGAGAGAACAGAGAAGAGGTTGTCATCAAGCGTCTTGTTGACATCAAGAAGGCTCAGGAGGAGTATTATTCACAGAACAGCAAATATGCCGAGGACTTCGAGACTCTCATTGACTTTGTAAAGACCGGTAAAAAGGGAATTGTAAAGAAGACATATGAGCTCAGCGATGAGCAGCAGGCATATCTCCTTACTTTGGCAAACGAGACCATCGCAAAGGAGAACAAGAAAAGAAGGAACAGCGAGAAGGTAGAGGAGTTCTACAGCCTCACATCAAACCAGGCAGACTCTGTATTCCTTGTAGTCCTTGCCGAGGCTAAGGAGAAGGACGACTGGAAGGTTTTCGATGCAATCGAGAAGAAGAAGAGCCCACACCAGACTCTCTCGCTCAAGGAGTTCAGCCGCGATACAACATGGCTCAACCTTCTTGACACATTGTACCACTGCAGACAATATCCTATTGACTCATTGGAGTTCATCCCATTCGGCAACGGCGAGAAGTTCGTAATGGAGACCAACGGCAGAAGCGGTTCCGGTGCTCTGTTCGAGGCATATGCCGATTCAAAGTTCTACCTTGAGGGTATCAGCGAGCAGGAACTTGACAACTACCTCCTTGAGGTAAAGAAGAACAATCGTCCTGTAAGAAAGGAGTACCACAAGGATGAAGAAGGAAATACATTGCGCGACACTGAGGGCAAGGAGATTTTCGACGTAATCCCATGTCTGAAGATTGGTGACAAGAAGATTCCTAACAAGAATGCCGGCAACTGGGAGTAATTCCATGAGCGTGGATAAAACAGCAAACAGAACATTATCCATTCGTATCAGTACGAATGGATTTTGTTTTTGCAGCTATATTCAGACAGACCCCTCGTCACTGAAATACAGCTACTACCCCACCGACAAGGATACGAGCCTTGAGGTAAACTTGAGGAGAGCGATAGATGAGTGTCCGTTCATCACGGGAGAGGGCAATCTGAATGTAAAGGCAATTATCGAGACACAGGAATATACAGCCATACCGGCAGAGTTCGATGACAGAAAGGAGTACAAGGTATTCTACCGTTGCTGCTTCCCGAAGAGCGACAGCAATATCGAGATAATGTCCAACAGGCTTACCGTACAGGGACTCACAATCATTTTCGCCGTAGACAAAGGCATATACACTATTCTTCAGGGCCTCGGTGATGTCACATACTATACCCCCGCAAGCATTCTCATGGGCTACATGACCCGCAGCGGAGTTACCGAAGAGAACTGCATGCTTGCATACCTGCACGGAGAGCATTCGACATTCATTCCGGTGAGGGATGGCAGGATAGGGGTTTCAAGCAGTTTCAAGGCAGAAAGCGGAGAAGACCACCTTTTTTATATGCTCAGCATCTGGAAGGAGCAAGGATTCTCGCAAAGCGAAGATGCGCTCTACCTGTGCGGCGACAGCCGTGTCGAGGAGCTTCAGATGCTCATCTCCCGTTTCATAAAGAACAGAAAGCGTATAAACCCCAGCGAGCAGTTCCAGTCGAGCCTGCTCAACAGAATAGAAGGAATACCATTTGACCTGCAAGCACTTATACTATGCGAATAATCAGCGGAAAATATAAAGGACGTCACTTTGATGTCCCACGCAACTTCAAGGCGAGGCCAACTACAGATTTTGCAAAGGAAAATCTGTTCAACATCCTCAACAACATCATCGATTTTGAGGAGACTGCCGCCCTTGACCTCTTCTCGGGTACAGGCAGCATAAGCCTTGAACTGCTCTCAAGAGGCTGCAAGGAGGTAACCTCTGTTGAGATGGACCCGCTTCACTTCGCACACCTCAAAAAGTGTGCAGGCGCTTTAGGCGACGCTAACTGGCGTATGATACGCGATGACGTATTCCGTTTCATACGCCGTTGCAGCAGCAGATACGACCTTATCTTCGCCGACCCGCCGTACGCGCTTAAAGAACTTAAGGATATACCCGACCTTATACTCGCGGGAGAGATGCTCAACGATGAAGGCATTCTGGTTTTCGAGCATGGCAAGGATTATGACTTCAGCGAGCACCCACACTTCTTCAGACACATTGCATACGGCAGCGTGAACTTCAGTTTCTTCAGCAAAAGCAAGGAGTAAACAAAAACAGGGCAACTGAGCATTATCTCAGTTATCCTGTGCTTTATCTTCATTCAGAGTAACGGCGAGAACAGCCTTGCCACCGATTCAAGGCACCTCTCCTTGAAAGAGCGTCCTTTCATGAACCCGTTGAGTGACAGTTGCTTGCACGACTTCATATCCTCGAAGAAATTCTCCTTGAGCGCAAGGGCCACATCCTTGCCATACACGAATGCCGAGACCTCGAAATTATAGTAGAAACTACGGAAATCAATATTCACCGAGCCGACCGAGGAGAGATAGTCATCGCTCACATAGGTCTTGCTGTGCAGGAAGCCACCACCATAGAGATACACCTTGACACCTGCTTTCATTATATCGACTAGATATGACCTTGTAGCATAGTCCACCAGCCTGCTGTCGGAATGCTCGGGAATCATCAGCCTGACGTCGACACCAGAGAGAGCCGCGCTTTTTAGCGCATGAAGGAACGATTCACTGGGCATGAAATAGGGAGTCTGCAGATAGGCATATCCTTTTGCCAAGAAGAGAGCCTTTGTCATACCAGTCATTATCGTGCGCACCTCTCCGACAGGATTGGACTGCACGACCTGGACAAGTGAAGCACCGCCTGAAACCTGCTGCGGGAAATAACGCTTGCCGCAGACAAGGGAGCGGCTGGTAAAGTACCAATCGACCAGAAACGATGTCTGCAGACCGCCGACCGCCGCCCCGCGCAGAAGCAGCATAGTATCACGCCATTCGCCCCATTTGACTCCATGCAGATACCTGTCGGCAATATTGCATCCACCTACAAAGCCCACCTTGCCGTCAATTACAACGACCTTACGATGATTGCGGTAGTTGACCTTGTTGGTAAGCAACGGGAAACGCACCTTCATGAACGACTCGACATAAATGCCTGCACAACGCATGACCTCAAAGAACTCCTTGTTCACGCCCAGACAACCTACACTGTCATATATGACACGGACCTCGACACCCTGCTTTGCCTTGGCAATAAGATGCTCCCGCAACAGGACACCGAACTCATCATTTTCGAATATGTAGAACTGGATGTGAATATGATTCTCCGCAGCATCAATCTCCTTGTAGAGCAGGGATGCGAACTCCATGGGCGAGAGAATAACCTTGGCCTCAGAGGCCCCCAGGAGGCTTACAGATGAAGAGTTCCTGAAAAATGTCGCCAACGAAGAGTACTCCGGTTCAACCTCATATTGGCCGTCGGAGCCACTGCCGAGCTGGTTCTTCTGCAACTGCGACAGAAGGCGGCTGCTGATTATCTTCAGCCTGCGGGTATCGCGGCCGAAGAAGAAATAGAGCAGCAGGCCAAGGAACGGAAGAAAGAGAAGAACAAGTATCCACGCCAGAGTCTTGACAGTGTCGCGGTTATTGAGCACTACCTTTATCATCAGCGACACTACTGCCACAATGTATATAAAGTAGAAGAGACCCATCAATGTAATATTACCAGACATCATACTTGTTATGGGGTTTGTGCGAAGATAATAAATATTGCTGAAAAGGAGCCCTTACAGTCTCCTTTTCAGCAATATTTATTTTTCAGAAGGCTCAGAAGCGTCCACCCCCACCCGGCATCATGATTGAACGCATGCCACCCGGCATACCATAGCCACGCATGCCTTCGCCACGCTTGTTCTCTCCCTTGCCCGAATCTTTGCCTGTGTTGTTGAACCTGTAAGAAACATTGAACATAATGTAGTTGTATATCGCATTGTTCTCGGTGTCCCTGCGTGAAAGCGCATCCACCACACGGCTTATATTGCTCTGCTGATGCAGGATATCATACAGCTGCACCGAGAATGTCAACGCATTCCTCTCGAGGAAGCTTGCCGACAGTTGGGCATTCCAAAGCAGTTCATCGGTATTGGCGTTAGGGTCGCTATACCCCCTGCGGCTGCTCATGGAGATATTGGTAGAAAGCCTGATGTTATACCAGGGGAAAGTATAGTTCACACTCGGACCATATGAGAAATCGAATACATTCATCTCATCCTCGGGCTGTACGCTCGAACTTGAATTCGAGTATCTCACGTAACCGCTGAGAGAGACGTCGAAATTATCGCTACGGTAGTTGAAGTTAAGACGTTCGCTCACTCCCAAGGTCTTTGACTTGCTCTTTACACTGTTTGCCTGCCTGTTCATGCTTATGTAAGAGACGCTGTTGTTGAAGCTTGCATCGGTGTGTGTAGAGTAAGTAAACTTCTTGTTCGCCGGTATCGCCGAATTGAAGACAATGCCTCCCGACAGACGCCAGTTACCGTTTATATTGTCGGGTTGGGTTGTCGTTGCACCGGTAGCCTCATCATATGTAGCCTTGCGGCTGATACTGTTGAGGGTGTTGTTGAAGTTCGCATAGGTGCTGAAACCCCGCTGCGCATCAACATTAAAGGTATTGAAATTGACCATCACATTGTTGCTGAACGACGGCTTAAGACCCGGGTTACCCTTTGTGATATTCAACGGGTTGGAGTCATCGGTGATATCGAGCAGGTCGGTCATCGAGGGCTGACTCGTTGTTCCGCGGTAGTTGATGTTCAGGCTTGTCTGCTTGGACCAGCGGTAACGGAAACGGACATTCGGAGAGATATTGTAGACATCGCGCTTGAGCAGTGTATCGATACCGAAGTACTGGTAAGACATCTCGGTGTGCTGGGGAATGTAGCTCACACCCGCATTGAGGTTCATCTTGTCGGTAACATAACGGAGCATAAGCTGCACATCGTGTCTTTGCGTACGGTATTCAGAGTAACGGCTCAGGCTGTCATTGAGATACCTCTCATAGTTCTCGGGCAGGTTCGGCAACAGATAGTTGTGGTTGAGTGCCATCAGATAGTCGGTAAGCTCATCGAAGACATATGTCGAACGGTCACTGTTGCTGTAGCTGTTGTTGAAAGTGTAATTGAACTGAAGGAAAAGATTCTTCATAAGCGGCTCGGTATAACTCACACGCAGGTCATAGTTCCAGTTCTGGGACGGCGTGGTTGAGTAGCGTTTGCGGTCATAACCGGAGCTGCCCGCACTCGCCTGATAATACTTGACACTGTTGACAGAATAGTTCTTGCTCTCGCTATCACTGTAAGAGAAATTACCCCTGAAGGTTATGTTACGTCCGGGTTTTGCAAGACGGCGGTTGACCTGAAGGTTACCCCTTAGAGAAAAATTCTCGCTGTTGCTCATGGACTCACTGCGATTGCTGTTTATGGCCACGCTGTCAAGCGCATCAAAAACATCGCCATAGGAACCTTTCTCGTACAGCCTTACATAATCGAACGGGTTCTCACGGAATGTAGCCGAAGCACTCTGCGACCAGTTGTCCGATGAAGAGTAGCTCACCGATGGACTGAATATGATGTTTGTCATGGTGTCAGGTTTCCACTCGAGACGGAAATCGGCATTGAAACCTGATGAGCGTCCGAAGCTGTTGCTACGGCTATTGCTGAACTGGTTGCTTCCCAACTGTGGCATGAAGGTTTCCCTTGAGCTCCAGCTCTTTGAATCGGTATCGCGATGGTTGGCACGCACGTTGCCGCCAAGCTCAATCTTGCTGTTCTCGTATGCGAATCTGAAACCTCCCTGCTTGGGCGCGACAAGACCACTGCCACCGCCACGGAATCCACGTCCGCGGCCATCGGAGAACCCCTGACCGTTAAGGTTGTTTGCCGACAGAATCAATGTATACTGCGACACATCGTTGAAGTAGTTTGTCATGTTCTGGAATCTGTAGCGGTCCTTCGTTCCGTAACCGGCATCGGTATTGGAGAAGAAGCCGTCAGCCACGCCCTTCTTCATCTGCAGGTCGAGCACAGTCTCCTCCTCGCCATCATCAATGCCTGTTATGCGCGCAAAATCGCTCTTCTTGTCATAGAACTTGACCTTGTCGACAGCATCCACCGAGATATTCTTGAGTGCCATATCCTTGTCTGTGCCGAAGAAGTCCTTACCCTTCATGAGTATTCGGTTGACAGTCTTGCCATTAAGCTTTATAGTACCGTCATCCTCTATTGTCACTCCAGGATACTTCTTTATGAGTTCTTCGAGCATAGAGCCCTCTGCCACGCGGAAAGCCGCGGTGTTATACACCAATGTATCTCCCGAAGCCGTAACAGGCGGAACTTCGGCAACCACCAGAGCTTCATCGAGCAACTTGGCATCCTCCTTGATTGTTATTTTACCAAGTTCGAGAACCTTGCGCGACTCGACCTTAACATCCATCTGCTTGGATTCGTAACCCACATATGATAGACGCAACATATACTTTGCCGGTTTTGCACTCAGAGTGAATGTACCGTCATGCGAACTGCCCACACCTACCACAAGCACTGTATCGGGCAATGAGTACAGTGCTATCGAGGCGCCGATAACAACCTCGCCGCTTGACGCATCGGTAACGGTTCCCGTGACCGTACCATTCTTTCTTTGCGCCACAGCCCCGACAGCCAAGAGCACCAGAATGAAAGAAAAAACAAATCTTCTCATATATTAAATATTTTATCTCCCTGATTCCATACACGAGACAAGGAACTTCTACCATGCCCCATACTTTGTTTTGACCTATTTTAACTGCAAAAGTTTAACAAGAATCAAATTTATTCGGCAAATCCCTGTTTTTAACCCATGAATTATGCAAGATACAATAAGTTTACTAATTTTACAGCATGGACAATGAAGAAATAGGTAACCTGGCACATATTTTCTGGTCAATTGCAGGCAACGAGCCGCCCCCGCTGTTCGGCGAGCCGTTCATGAGTGCTTTCAAGGCGACATACACAAGCGGTAGCGAGGAAGAGATAACTGCTGCGGCATATATATGCTCACTGTTCCTGTCGGCAATATCCGAAGGGTTCCCCACAGAGAGGCTGCACACTTTTGTCAACTATGTCAAGGAAAGATGCAGCCGTTTCACTTTCGACTGCAAGACGTACGATGCCCTACTTGACAAGATGGACAACGACTCTCTCAGGCATGTTGCCCTCATAGACAGCAATGCACACACAGTATTCAGAGAGTGCTGTCGGGAAGAGATGAAAGAGGCGTTCGATTTCTACACCAACCGATGAAAACCGCATATATTCACGGACTTTTCCTGTGTCCATTACCGCTAATAGATGATACAGGTCATCATTTTAAATATTATTATCCGAAGTTTAACTAAATTTCACATCGTTTTTTGTATATTTGCGGTATATGCAGAAATACAAGTGCATTACTATGCTTTTATTCTTGGTTCACCTTTAAGGAAATCCACAAAACTTCCATTATGATAAAGAGAATTATCTACACACTATTTACCATGCTCACATGCATGGTAGTTGTATCATGCAGCGACAGCGATGATTTCAATCCGTTCAAAGAGGCATCCAAGGTTGATTTCGACCCATCAGCCATAACATTCCACAAGAGCAGTGACAACATGGAGACCATTGAAAAATGGTCGGACATCGTACGCGACAAGAATGACAAGATTACAGGTTACAGCTACACACGCGAGGTCAAGGGTTATATCAATGAGAAAGAGACAAGAGTATGCAAGATTGACTACTACACCAACCACCAAGGTAGCGAGAATATAAGGACAAAGAGCGATGTCACTTTCTACAAGATTGACAGCAACGGCAACGAGGAGAGGTATACCGAATCAGTTGTTGAGGACATATATATGAACAAGGATGGCTACATCGCGACAATCTCGACAACCACCGACCACCTTGATGAAAACTCAAAAGAGCCTATCATCACCACAAGCGAGCGCACATTCACCTATGACGGTGACCTCTGTACCGAAAGCACTTACAGGGACAGCCACATATTGACGACATACAAATACAAGTGGAACTCATACCAGCTTAAGAAAGTGACGATAGTAAAGGAGAACAGCAAGGACAACACAGTCGACTACTCCACATACGACTACACTTTCGACAAGAAGCAGTTCTACAAATACTCATCGGATGAGATACTGCCATTCGTGCAGAGCGGTTTCCCGCAGATATTCGCATCGATGGGTTACATAGGCAAGTTTACCCCGTATGTACTGGTAGGCGAGGTTCAGGGCGGTAACACCGACTATGGTGACGGCGCAGGCCCACGTCCCAAGATAACAATAAGGAACACATACAGTTTTGATAACGACAACAGTCAGAAGCTCACTTATCTGGGAGCCTCAAACATATACAACGCATACAGTGTGACATTCAGCAGATAAGCCGATGCTTAAGATTGAGAACAGTTTTGCTCTTTTGAGCGATGAGGAACTCGTTGAAAGAATGACCGCTCCCGATGTAGACGAGAAGTTGCATGAATATTTCTTTTATGTAAAATGCGCGCCGATCCTCAAGTATCTTTCGAAGAAACTGTACGGGAGTTGCGACATAACAATCCTGACCGGAGAGTTGTATGAATTCATTGCAAGCAACGACTGGGCTGTTCTAAGGAAATGGGAGAAGAGGAACGAAGCCTCGCTTTTCAGCTACATAGCACGCTGCGTTACAAACTACTTCATAAACAAGGAGAATTCTGAGAAGAAGAGGCAAGACAAGGAAACGCTGACATCCACACCGGGAATAATCGAGCAGATATCA
This sequence comes from Bacteroidaceae bacterium, assembly GCA_017536695.1. Classification (GTDB taxonomy): domain Bacteria; phylum Bacteroidota; class Bacteroidia; order Bacteroidales; family Bacteroidaceae; genus HGM04593. Next base: position 10,582 of record JAFXGX010000027.1, read on the forward strand.
TCGTTTACAGAAGAGAGCGAGGATGAGTCATTGCCTATCTGGAAAGCATACGACATGCTCAACGAGCGCGACCGCGAAGTCCTGCGCCTGCTGGTAATCGAAGGGTTCCAGATGCTTACAGTGGCAAAGGAGATATGGAAATATGTAGACAGCAAGCAGGATATAAGCGAACTCTCCCCGAAACGCATACAGGGAACAATATCAATGATAAAGCACCGTGCACAACTGGCACTGTTAGAGAATTTAGAAAAGCTGAGCAGGAGTTAATCCTGCTCAGCTTTTTCCATTGTAATCTTCATCGTATAGTTGTTAGTCTCCTTGAAAGAGAAGCCACATGAACGATAGAGTGCATTTGCGGCCTCGCGCGATGGGCGCGACGTAAGCATCAGCGTTCCAGGGCCCAAGGTTCGTGCGTACTCGACAGCCCGCTCCACAAGTCTGCGTCCAAGCGAGCGCCCACGCATAGCCTCATCAACGACAACATCCTCAATCCACATCTTCAGCCCTGTAGGTGCAAGGTAATGCGACAGGGTCAACATACCCGCAACCTTGCCATCAACCTCGGCCAACAGCAGATGCGAGTTCTCTGAGTTCACTATCGCCTCAAGGGACGCCATGGAGAAACAACGGGGTGTGGATGACAGCTGCCCCAGAAGACTGTTCACTGCCTCAACATACTTGTCATCGGTCTCAAGCAGCTCATATATGGAAATATTCTCACTCATACTCTTCGCCAATTCTCTTATCACAGACATCAAAGTTTTACCTTGCATTTTACGCCCAATGACTCATTCTGCATCCTATCGAGCACTGTAACCACATAAGTAAACTCTCCATCCAAGCCTGCAGGCAACTCATAATAGCATTGGCGGGCAATATGCACAATCCTTGAAGGGTCTGATATATTTACCTTCTCCCCCTTGTCGAAGCGATAAACCACATAACTGTATGGTTCGTTCATCACATCCTTTACCGGTTTTTTGTCGTTTATCCACACAAGGACATTCTTGCCGTCATCTTCTATGAGTTTTACTCCTTTGACCTTTTTCGGTGCCACATTATCAATAAAGGGATACTGCGGCATGAGTGACGGATAACAGTACATGCCTGCAGCAAGATAATCACGATACCCGCCGGCATTGTTCGCCGCCGAGGCTGCATCCCAGAAGCATGAGCCCTTTATATTCTTCTGGGCGCGTTGCATCCTGTACTTGGGTTCCTGCTGGTTGCCTGTCTTCGACGTAGCATCCTTCGCCTTTATTGTACGCTGCACATCCTGACCTATATAAAGGGGACGGTTCGAAGCATTTGCTGCCCACCACTCCACAAGCTCCTCATAGTCAGCAGCCGAATGGCCTATCTCCCAATAGACCTGCGGTATGCAGTAATCGACCCAACCTTCGTTAATCCAGAAAAGGACATCGGCGTTCAGGTCATCGTAGCACTGCAATCCCTTAGTCTTGCTGCCGTCAGGGTCGCTGCCGACATTACGGTATATTCCGAACGGAGAGACACCGAATTTCACCCATGGTTTCAGCTGGCGCACCGTACGGTGGAGCTGATATATAAGATGATTCACATTCTCCCTGCGCCACTCGGCCTTGTCGGCATACCCCTCCTTGGGATAAAGCGCATCATCATCAAACTCCTTTCCCTTGACAGGGTAAGGATAGAAATAGTCATCGATGTGCAGACCGTCAACATCGTAACGGGTTATGATGTCGGTCACCACCTTGCATATGTGGTCACGGTTGCTCTGCATGGCCGGATTGAAATAGAGCTGTCCCTCATACTCGATGAAGTTCCTTGGACGTTTCTTGCTGAAATGGGTGGGAGCCACGTATGTGGTACCCTTTGTACGTGCACGATAGGGATTAATCCATGCATGCAGCTCCATATTGCGTTTGTGACACTCCGTTACCATGAACGCCAGCGGGTCCCAGCCGGGTGACCGTCCTTGGACACCTGTAATGAAACGGCTCCACGGCTCAATTTCGGACGGATAGAGAGCATCACCCTCCACACGCACCTGAAAGATTATTGCGTTCACATTTACTTTCTGAAGGTTGTCGAGCATTTCAACAAGGTAGTTCTTCATCTCCTTCTCATCCATTCCCGAGAACTGCCCGTTCACTGCCTGTATCCAGGCACCACGGAACTCACGCTTGGGATATTTTACCTGAGTGATATTCTTTTTGCTGCCGCATGATGCAAGCAACACTGCCACTAATAACAAATATATGTATCTGACACGCATGATATGTTTTTTATTTTACGCGAAGATAACCAAATAATCAATAAAAAAGAATAATTAACAGGCGCATTGACATCTATTTTCAGGCAAACGTGTACAATGTGGGCTTTTTTTATGTAAATTCGCACTATTGAACAAGGAGGCAACAACATGAGCGAGAACAAGAGCATTATCATAAAAGGAGCGAGAGTCAACAATCTGAAGAACGTTGATGTGGAGATTCCGCGCGGGAAGCTCGTTGTCGTTACCGGTCTTTCAGGTTCCGGCAAATCATCACTCGCATTTGACACCCTCTATGCCGAGGGTCAGCGCCGCTATGTGGAGTCGCTCAGCTCCTATGCCCGCCAGTTCCTTGGACAGATGAACAAGCCCGAGTGTGACTTCATAAAGGGTATTCCCCCAGCCATTGCCATTGAGCAGAAGGTCAACAACCGCAACCCACGTTCTACGGTGGGAACATCTACCGAGATTTATGAATACCTGAAACTGCTCTATGCACGCATAGGAAAGACCTATTCACCCATAAGCGGCAAGCTCGTAAAGAAGAACAGCCCCGAGGACCTTGTTGCATGTATGAACAGCCGTCCGCAGGGCACACGTTTCCTGTTGCTTGCGCCCATACCCAAGCGTAAAGGCCGTACCCTTGAGGAGCAGCTACAGATATATCTTCAACAGGGCTTTACCCGTATAGTACTCGGCAAGGAGATTATCCGCATAGAGGATTACAGTCCCAAGAAAGGGGATGCCCCCACCCTTCTCATCGACCGCCTAACCGTAAGTGACAGCAAGGAGACGGCAAGCCGTATGCTCGACTCAGCCGAAACCGCCTTCTACGAAGGTGGCGGCACCTGCCTGTTGCAGTTCATGGATGAAGAGGCACCGCATAGTTTCAGCATCCGTTTCGAAGCCGACGGCATCGAGTTCGAGGAACCGAGCGAGCAAATGTTCTCATTCAACTCGCCCATAGGTGCCTGCCCCGATTGTGAAGGTTTCGGACGTATTGTAGGCATCGATGAAGACCTTGTCATTCCAAACAAGCTGCTCAGCGTGTACGACGGAGCGGTATTCTGCTGGCGCGGCGACAAGATGGGAGAATGGAAGAACGAGTTCTGCCGTCGTGCGCCAAAGGATGACTTCCCCATTTTCGAGCCATATTACAACCTTACACAGGAACAGAAGGACTATCTGTGGCACAAGGGTCCATGGATTGAGGAGTACGGCGAGAGTATCTGCATAGACAACTTCTTCAACATGGTAAAGGCCAACCAGTACAAGATACAGTACCGCGTGATGCTTGCGCGCTACCGCGGGAAGCCTATATGCCCCACATGCCATGGCACACGCCTGAAGAAAGAGGCAAGCTATGTAAAGGTAGGCGGAACAAGCATTATCGAGCTTATAGAGATGCCTGTTTGCCGTCTGAAGGAGTTTTTTGACAACCTCACCCTCGATGAGCATGACGCGGCGGTTGCCAAACGCATACTGACCGAGATACGCAGCCGCATAGAGTGCCTGCTCGATGTGGGGTTGGGATACCTTACCCTTAACCGTCTGAGCAACACCCTCTCGGGTGGCGAGAGCCAACGAATAAACCTTGTCACATCGCTCGGCAGCGCACTTGTCGGGTCGCTTTACATCCTTGATGAGCCGAGCATAGGCCTTCACAGCCGTGACACAGGACGACTGATAAACGTGCTCTACCGTCTGCGCGACCTTGGCAACACCGTTGTAGTCGTTGAGCATGATGAGGAAATCATACGCGCTGCCGACTATATAATAGATGTAGGCCCCAAGGCCGGTTCCTACGGTGGCAACATCGTTTATAAGGGGGATATGAGTAACCTCGAGAGAGGCAGCAACAGCTACACGGTAAAATACCTGCTGGGCGAGGAGACCATCGAGGTGCCCAGGCACCGCCGCACCTCGAACAACTGGATTGAGATAAAAGGCGCCCGCGAAAACAACCTCAAGGGTATAGATGTCAATATTCCGCTCAACTTGTTTACCGTAGTAAGCGGAGTAAGCGGCTCGGGAAAATCGACGCTTGTACGCAACATACTCTACCGCTCGCTAATGCGCCATTTCGGGAACAGCTGCGACGCACCGGGGCAATGCGAATCGGTAGGCGGAGCGTTGAGACAGCTGAGCGGTGTCGAGTTCATCGACCAGAATCCCATAGGCAAGTCATCGCGTTCCAACCCCGTTACCTATCTGAAGGTATATGATGAGATACGGCACCTGTTCGCACAGCAGCCCCTTGCCAAGCAGATGGGGTTCGGCGCAGGGCACTTCTCTTTCAATGCCGACGGAGGCCGCTGCGATGAGTGCAAGGGCGAGGGTACGATAACCGTATCGATGCAGTTCATGGCCGACCTGAAGCTCGTGTGCGAGGCATGTCATGGCAAACGTTTCAAGAGCGAAGTCCTCGAAGTAAAGTTCCATGGCAAGAACATACACGACATTCTGGAGATGACAATCGGCGACGCCATCAATTTCTTCCAGGAGCATGGCGAGACACGCATTGCCGAGAACCTGCAACCGCTGCAGGATGTAGGACTGGCATATATCAAGCTGGGACAGTCATCATCCACACTGTCGGGCGGAGAGAACCAGCGTGTGAAGCTCGCCTACTACCTGAGCCGGCAGAGCGACCGCCCCACGATGTTCATCTTCGACGAGCCCACCACCGGACTGCACTTCCACGACATAAAGAAGCTGCTTAAATCATTCGAGCGGCTGCTCGCTCGCGGGCACTCGCTTGTCATCATCGAGCATAATATGGACGTAATCAAATGTGCCGACTATCTGATAGACCTTGGCCCCGAGGGCGGCGAGGAGGGCGGCAACCTTGTCGCGTGCGGTACCCCGGAGGAAGTGGCAGCATGCGAGGAGTCGTATACAGGCAAATTCCTGAAGGAGAAACTGGGACAAACCACATGATAAGAAAAATAAAAACATTATATTTACGCCACACATAGCAATCCAGTCTACAACCGCCGTGAAAAGAGCAAGGAAACTTGATACCGTTCCGCCCGTTGTGGAAATATTACAACCAAAACAGACAATGCCTATGATAAAATAATTGAATAGAACAGCACACATAAAACACATATAAAAAGCATTTCTGCATTATTCTGTTTACTCAAAAGTTTGGCGACTTTATAACACAGACACGAATATGAGAAAATGCTCACGCTGGGCGTGGGCTTTTAGTCATTCTGTCTGTGAGGTTACGCCAAACACCTTGAGTAAAGAATACTACAAGTGCCACGCCTTTTTTATGTGAAACGGCAAGGCGTGTTTTAATACGACAAACAATAAACCCTAAACAATCAATACTATGCAAAACAACAGTGACAATTCAAACAGCACAGGCGTAAAGCCCGAAAGAAGCCCGATAATCACAGTCCTCTTCTTTTTTGGAATTGTAATTAACATCGTGTCAGCAATCATGACAACAACCGATTACTACATTTATGAGGCTATTGAGTACGAGCCATTCCTATTAGTAGTCTGTCAAGATATAATCAATGTCGTTTCACTCATACTCCTGCTCTATTGGAAACCTCTCGGATTCTACCTTTATGTAATCAACACCCTGGTAGCATACATCGTACTTGTCATGCTGACAGGAGCAGAATACGACTTGTTTGATATCATACGCCAGATAATAAGCATAATTGTACTTTACGCGATACTGAACATCAAAGAAGGAGGTATTTCATATTGGAAAGCAATGAAGCTCAAGAGATAAAACGCAATTATGGCGACTAAATCATGGTTTAGTCGCCATAATTGCGTTAATACCCTTACTGAACCATCCCATAGAACAGCCCACCGAAGATTGCAGCAAGGAGCAGTAACAGTATCGGGCTGACCTTGAATAACTTCATCGCCACGAAAGCAGCGGCAAAAAGCGCTACGCTTACCCAGAACTGCAACGGCGTGTCACTTGGCGAGCCGAAATTCTCCTCGGTCATAAGAAGCAGCGCAGCTGAGGCAACCAGACCCACTACTGCGGGGCGCAGGCCCTTGAATACCGCCTCAACCAGAGGGTGCTTGCTATATTTTATAAGGTAACGGCTAACGATGAGCATCAGCACTATTGAGGGCAACATGACAGCAAACGATGCCACCAATGAGCCCATTACTGCAAGCCACTCGGGTGCACCGCTGTTCAGCACCGCCGTATAACCCACATAAGTAGCTGAGTTTATCCCTATGGGCCCCGGAGTCATCTGGCTGATAGCCACAATATCGGTAAACTCCGATGCCGAGAGCCATCCATGGCGTGTAACGACCTCACCCTGGATTACGGAGAGCATGCCATACCCGCCCCCGAATGAAAACATACCTATTTTCAGGAATGTGTAGAAAAGTTCAAGGAATATCATCATGACTCGTTCCTCCCTATCTTACCCCACAGAAAGCCTGCAAGGCCTGCTACAATTATCACATAGACAGGCGAGACACCGAATGCAACGATGAGCAGCGCCGAGAGCACAGGAATCCAGGCTGTACCCCACCCCAGCTCCGCGCTCCTGGCAAGATTGAATACCGGCACGGCTATCAGTGCTACAACCACAGGCCTTATACCCATAAAGGCATTGTTCACGACCTCGATATGACGGAACTGACGGAAGAAGAGTGCGATGAGCAGTATTATAACGACCGAGGGGAGCACGCATCCGAAGGCCGCCGCAAGCGCACCGCCAAGGCCTCTCATCTTGTTACCGATGAACACAGCCATGTTCACGGCAAACACGCCCGGCGCCGACTGCGCCACTGCAAGAAGGTCAATGAACTCTTCCTTACCTATCCAGCCGTTCCTCTCCACCACATCACGCTGGATGAGCGGAATCATCGCATACCCCCCACCGAAAGTAAAGAGACCGATGCGGAAAAATGTCGTGAAAAGTTTAAAAAGAGAGGCTGGCATTTCTATTGACCGGGGTTTACCAAAGAGAACTAAAGGAAACCAAAGAACATTAATGCCCTTCGTTGCCTTTAGTTCTCCTTAATAGCCCTTATAGATTTTAGTTTACTTTATTTTTTCAGCCACCCAATTGTAAGCATTGCGGAAAATCTCAATCCATGGAGTGACATCATCGCCAATGCGGTCGGCAGGATATGTCGCACACTGCCATGGGAAGATAGCACGCTCAGGGTGAGGCATCATTGCCACGTGACGGCCGTCGGCGCTTGCAAGAGCAGCTACATTATAATCGGAGCCGTTAGGGTTGGCAGGATAGCCCTCGTATGCATACTGTGCAACGATATTGTACTTCTCGGCATCGTACGGAAGCGAGAACTTGCCCTCACCGTGCGCTACCCAGACGCCAAGGCGGCTGTTGGAAAGCGAACCGAACAGGACACTGTTGTTCTCGGGGATGTTCACGCCCACGAATGATGACTCGAACTTGTGAGAGTCATTGTGGAGCATACGTCCGCGCTCGCTGTACTCGGGGTTGATGAGATTAAGCTCCATCATCAGCTGACAACCGTTACAGATACCGAGCGAGAGAGTATCCTCGCGCTGATAGAAACGGTCGAGAGCTGCCTTAGCCTTAGGATTGAAGAGGAAACCGCCTGCCCATCCCTTGGCTGAGCCAAGAACGTCGGAGTTAGAGAAGCCGCCGCAGAATACAATGAAGTTAACCTCATCGAGAGTCTCGCGACCGCTGATGAGGTCGGTCATTGTAACGTCCTTGACGTCGAAACCTGCAAGATGCATTGCATATGCCATCTCGCGCTCGCCGTTGGTACCCTTCTCGCGGATAATTGCAGCACGTACACCCGATTTCTCGCGACGGTCGGCCGACATGCCATAGCTTGAGAGCATACCGTTGAAACGTGAAGGCATGCGGAAGCGCAGAGGCTGGTTCTTGTAGTTCTTCAGACGCTCGCTTGCACAGCCGTTGAAACTCTGCTTAAGGTCCATGAGGTATGAGCTGTCGAACCATACATCGCGGTAGTGGTCGATATCGAAGAGACGTGTACGTCTGTTCTTCGCAACAGCAATATGACGCTTTGCACAAGGAGTACCAATCTTCACGAAACAGATGCCTGCATCATCAAGGATAGCCTGCATGCGGCACTTGTCCTTGTCGGCAACCTGGATAACCAATGCAGGGTTCTCGGCAAAGAGCAGTTTGACAATGTCATCCTCGACAACAGGGTCAAGATTAATCTCCATACCGCCTGTCGTATTTGCGAAACACATCTCGAGAAGAGTTGTGATGAGACCGCCGGCTGAAACATCGTGGCCTGCCATTACGATGCCCTCGTTTACAAGTTTCTGGACAGCGTTGAACACCTCGGCAAAATATTCGGGATTTGCCACTGTAGGAACATCATCGCCGATGCAGTTGAGAGTCTGCGCAAAAGCAGAACCGCCCAAACGCAGATGGTCGAAGCTGAAGTCAATATGATAGAAAGCACTCTTGGGCTCGTTGACCATCACAGGAGAAACGACCTTACGTACATCGGAAACCTCGCCACCGGCTGATACGATAACCGTACCCGGGCTTATTACCTTTGTACCGTCGGGGTACTTCTGCGTCATTGAAAGAGAGTCCTTACCGGTGGGCACATTGATATTGAGCGCGCAGCAGAAGTCGCTGAGAGCCTCAACGCCACGGTAGAGACGCGCATCCTCGCCCTCCTGTGAGCGGCAAGGCCACATCCAGTTGGCACTGAGCGAGATGCTCCTGATGCCGTTTGCAAGCGGCGCGAGAACGATATTTGTCAGAGCCTCTGACACTGCGAGGACAGAACCCTTTGCAGGGTCGGCAAGACCTGCCTGAGGCGCATGGCCGATAGATGTCGCGATACCCTTCTTGCCACGATAGTCAAGTGTCACAACACCACAGTCGCTAAGCGGCAGCTGAATCTCGCCCTGGCACTGCTGGCGTGCAATCTTACCCGTTACAGAACGGTCTACCTTGTTAGTGAGCCAATCCTTGCAGGCAACAGCCTCAAGACGCAGCACATCGGTAAGGTACTCCTCGATATTCTCTGCATCATACTCAGCATCCTTATAGTGACGTTCTACGGTCTTGTCAACCATATATGTCTTTGGCGAAGAGCCGAACATCTGGCTCACGGAGAGGTCGAACGGACGTGTGCCGTCAGCCTGCTCGAATGCGAAACGCGCATCGCCTGTCGTCTCGCCGACAACATACATTGGAGCGCGCTCACGCTCTGCCACCTTGCGCACATATTCTATCGCATCCTCCTTGATGAGCAAGCCCATACGCTCCTGTGACTCGTTGGCAATGATTTCCTTTGCCGACAGAGTGCTGTCACCTACAGGCAGACTTGCCATATCAATGAGACCGCCGCACTCCTCGACAAGCTCCGACAGACAGTTGACGTGACCTGCCGAACCGTGGTCGTGGATTGAAACGACAGGGTTATTGTCATCCTCGCAGAGCGCACGCACCACGTTGTAGGCACGCTTCTGCATCTCGGCATTGGCACGCTGCACAGCGTTGAGTTCGATTCCCGATGAGTAACGGCCTGTATCCACAGAAGATACCGAACCGCCACCGAGACCGATGCGGTAGTTATCACCCCCCATAACAATTACCTTGTTGCCCTTCTCGGGAGCACCCTTGAGGCAGTCGCGACGTGTACCGTAACCAACACCGCCCGCAAGCATTATGACCTTGTCATAGCCGTAGACCTCATCGTTCTCCTTGTGCTCGAATGTCAGCACAGAACCGCAGATGAGCGGCTGGCCGAACTTGTTGCCGAAGTCCGATGCACCGTTTGATGCCTTTGTAAGAATCTGCTCCGGTGTCTGATAGAGCCACTTGCGCACAGGGAGTACCTCCTCCCACTTGCGGTCGTTATATGTACGTGGATATGATGTCATGTAGACAGCAGTACCAGCGATAGGCCATGAGCCCTTTCCTCCACCCATACGGTCACGAATCTCGCCGCCGGTACCTGTTGATGCACCGTTGAAAGGCTCTACGGTCGTAGGGAAGTTGTGGGTCTCGGCCTTGAGAGAGATTACAGTCTCGATATCCTTGATGATGAAATAGTCTGGAATCGAGTGGTCGGCCGGAGCAAACTGCTCGACCACAGGACCCTGTGCAAAGGCAACATTGTCCTTGTAGGCCGATATTATGCTATTGGGGTTCTCCTTTGTGGTGCGCTTAATCATTGCAAAGAGCGATGAAGGCATCTCCTCGCCATCGATGATGAACGTACCGCCGAAAATCTTGTGACGGCAGTGCTCCGAGTTAATCTGCGCAAAGCCGAACACCTCGCTGTCGGTAAGCTTGCGGCCAAGTTCATTCTCTACCTGGTGCAGATAGTCTATCTCCTCCTTTGAAAGGGCAAGACCCTCCTGCTCGTTGTAGCTCTCAAGGTCCTCGATAAACTCAATGGGTTTCGGCTGGATGTCAACTGTAAAAATCCTCTGGTCAAGGCCACGATACATGCGCTGCAGCATAGGGTCATAATCGGCATCCTCATTCTCTACCATAAAATACTCCTCGATGCGGGCAATGCCTGTAAGACCCATATTCTGGGTAATCTCCACCGCATTTGTACTCCAAGGAGTAATCATCTCGCGGCGCGGACCGATGAAAAATCCTTCCATCGCCTCGCTCTCGACAGGAGTAGCCTCGCCGTATAGCCAACATAGTTTCTCAATGTCGGCAGCTGTAAGAACATCGTTTGCTTGGGTCGCTATAACCGAACCTGCAGGGGTGCTGAAGAAATAAATCATAAATGATATATATTTTGTGTTACATTTTCAGAATTGTCTATCATGTGCGATTACTCTGCGAAGATAACTATAAAAAATCATATCTGTGGCAAAAAATGTTAACATTTGCGTCGCAACAGCATTATTCTTGCTCCAGATTCCTATGGTAAGCAAAAAAACAATATCTTCGCGGGGTCAATACTGAATATATATATGGAAATTCTCATAGGACTCACAGTCCCGATGCTCGGCACTGTGCTCGGTGCATCAACAGTACTGTTGCTACGCAACAGGATATCACAAGTTACCAACAATGCCATGCTCGGATTCGCCTCGGGCATAATGGTAGCCGCGTCGTTCTGGTCACTCCTGCAGCCGGCTCTCGAGCAATCGGGAGAAGGCCTGGCGAACAACTGGCCGGTGCTAGTTGGTTTCATTGCAGGAATGGCGTTCCTGCTGCTGCTCGACACATTCATACCGCACCAGCACACCGACGGGGAGGCCGCAGAAGGGCCCAAGTCATCATTGTCACGCTCAACCAAGATGATACTCGCCGTAGCACTGCACAACATTCCCGAGGGTATGGCCGTAGGTGTCGTCCTTGCGGGTGTCATCAACGGCGACACAAACCTCACAGTAGCGGGTTCACTCGCTTTATCCATAGGTATGGCAATACAGAACATCCCCGAAGGAGCGATAATCTCGGTACCACTGCGTGGAGAGGGCAAGAGCCGGGGAAGGGCGTTCCTGATGGGCGCACTCTCGGGAGTCGTGGAGCCTGTCGCCGCAATAGCCACAATGCTGTTCCTTGGTAGCAACACGGGTTCAATGCCGCTACTTCTTGCCTTTGCTGCGGGAGCTATGTTATATGTAGTGGTAGAAGAACTTATACCATCATCACAACATGGCAGACACAGCAATGTGGGAACCGTCTGTTTTGCAGCCGGATTTGCAGTCATGATGCTCCTGGATACTATCATGGGGTAATTTTAAACATGTTTAAACTTCGTTAAATCGCAGAAAAGAAAAAATTTTCGCATTTTTAGCTATCCACCTATACTCATATTTTGCTTACCTTTGCTGATGCCGTGTCAAACAAAAACGACATGGCATCTATTTTTATAGGACAACACTCTATCAACCAAGGCAATATGGATTTAGTACTGCTATTTACGATGATTATCGCATCGGCGCTCTTCGTGGGAGTAGCCATGCTCATTACAAGATGGATATCGCCAAGGACATACAACAGGTTCAAAGGCGAGGCCTATGAATGCGGAATACCGACACAGGGCAGCACCTGGATTCATTTCAGGACAGGATACTACCTTTTCGCTATTCTGTTCCTCATGTTCGACATCGAGGCCATATTCCTTTTCCCATGGGCAACCATTGTCCAGGAGCTTGGTATGAAGGCACTTGTCGGTGTCCTGTTTTTCTTATCGTTCCTGATATTGGGACTGGCATACGCATGGCGTAAAAAAGCACTTGAATGGAAATGAAAAAGCCTGTTATCAAATCTATTCCTTACGAGGAATTCAAGGACAACGAGACGCTTGAGGCTCTCATTGCCGAAATAAACAAGGAGCGTACCAACGTCATAGTGGGCAAGCTCGACGACCTCATCAATTGGGGACGCAGCAACTCATTATGGTCGCTCACATTTGCAACCAGCTGCTGCGGAATCGAGTTCATGTCTGTGGGTGCCGCAAGATATGATTTTGCACGCTTCGGATTTGAAGTCACAAGAAACTCCCCACGTCAGGCCGACCTCATCATGTGCGCAGGTACCATAACCCACAAGATGGCACCGGTGCTCAAGAGACTCTACGACCAGATGGCCGAGCCGAAATATGTTGTTGCAGTGGGCGGATGCGCAATCAGCGGAGGCCCGTTCAAGGATTCATACCACGTTCTCAACGGCATTGACAAGATTATGCCCGTTGACGTATATATCCCAGGATGCCCTCCACGTCCCGAGGCCATTCTCTACGGCATGATGCAGTTGCAGCGCAAGGTAAAGGTTGAGAAATTCCTTGGTGGCAAGAACAGACACCAGAAGCCGGGCGAAATGCATGACGGTCCAATAATTGTAACGAACCACCCTATCAAGAAGGAGGATGAGCAATGATGAACATTGAAAATATCGACATAAAGGATTTCAGGCAGAAAATGCTTGACTTACGTGCATCGGGCATGGATTTTCTCCGCGAGATGGTCGGCATGGACTGGAACGAGGAGGGGCTTGGTGTCATATATATCCTTGAGAACAGCGCAACACATGAGGGGAAAGAGGTTGCTGTGCGTACAACTAACCGCGAGAACCCACAGGTTCCCACAGTAAGCGACATCTGGCAGGTAGCCGAGATTTACGAGCGCGAAGTATTTGATTTCTTCGGAATCGAGTTCACAGGGCACCCCGACATGCGCCGTCTATTCCTGCGTAACGACTGGATAGGATTCCCATTGCGCAAGGACTACGACGCAAGCGAAGCCATAAACCCGGTACGTTTGGAGAGTGAGACTAATGAGGAGATTCACCGTGAATATGACATTGCTGAAGAGAAGCAACTTGCCGAACTGGTGGAGAAGATGAAGATTCTGCACTACGACCAGTTCGTGATAAACATCGGTCCTCAGCATCCGGCCACACATGGTGTGCTCCGTTTCAGGCTTTCGCTCGAGGGCGAGGTCGTGCGCAAGGTTGACATACACTGTGGTTACATCCACCGCGGCATCGAGAAGATGTGCGAGAGCAGGACCTACCCGCAGACACTGGCCTTTACCGACCGCCTTGACTACTTAAGTGCTCACCAGAACCGCCATGCGCTCTGCATGTGCATTGAGAAAGCAATGGGTCTGGAGGTTACTGACCGTGTGCAATACATAAGGACCATAATGGATGAGTTGCAGCGTATCGACTCGCATCTGCTCATGTTCTCATGTATGGCAATGGACATGGGCGCGATAACATCATTCATATATGGTTTCCGCGAACGCGAGAAGATTCTTGACATAATGGAGGAGGTTACCGGAGGCCGTCTTATTCAGAACTACAACACAATAGGCGGCGTACAGGCCGACATAACCCCCGATTTCGCTGCCAAAGTAAAAGAGTTCTGCAACGACCAGAAGCAGCGACTGAAAGAGTACTACGACGTATTCGTGAACAATGTGATACTGAGGAACCGCACCATAGGCGTGGGAGTCCTCTCACGCGAGGATGCAATCTCTTTAGGAGCCACAGGCGGTACAGGACGCGCCTCAGGCTGGGCATGCGACGTACGCAAGCGCCACCCGTATGCGCTGTACGACAAGGTTGACTTCAAGGAGATTCTGCACACGAGAGGTGACTGTTACGACCGTCTGCTGGTAAGGCTCGAGGAGATTGTGGAGTCGATACACATCATCGAGCAGCTCATCGACAATATCCCCGAGGGCGAATACAAGACAAAGACCAAGCCAATCATCAAGCTGCCCGAGGGGCAGTTCAGTGCCTCGGTCGAAGGTTCGCGCGGCGAGTTCGGTGTCTTCATAGAGAGCCATGGCGACAAGACCCCTTACCGTGTCAAGTTCCGTCCGACAGGCCTGCCTCTGATTGCCGTTGCGCAGAAAATCATGAAAAAGCACAAGGTTGCCGACCTCATTACAATAGGCGCCTCACTTGACTACGTAATACCCGATATTGACCGATAAAAAGAGGAAAAATGATTGATTTCTCATCCATAAACAGCACTATTGACAGCTACCTTCATTCGCTACTCCCGGCACAGGTCGCCACACTTGTTGAGTGTGCGATAATAGCATTGTGCGCAATAGTCGCATATCTTGTATTCGCAATTGTGATGATATTCATGGAGCGCAAGGTGTGCGCTGCATTCCAGTGCCGTCTGGGACCCACCCGAGTCGGATTCTGGGGATTGCTGCAGGTCTTCGCCGATGTGTTCAAGATGCTCATAAAGGAGATTATCGACATAAAGAACTCCGACCGGGCACTATACACTCTTGCTCCGTTCCTTGTCATAATGAGCTCGATTATCACGTTCAGTTGCCTGCCGTTCGACAACGGCCTGCAAGTGCTTGACTTCAACATCGGCGTCTTCTTCATCATGGCAGCCTCATCGTTCGGTGTCCTCGGCATCCTGCTTGCGGGCTGGAGCAGCAACAACAAGTTTGCTATGATTGGTGCCATACGAAGTGGCGGACAGATGATTAGTTATGAGCTCTCCATGAGCCTATGCATACTTACGCTTGTGGTGCTCAGCGGCACCATGCAGGTTAGCGAGATTGTCGAGATGCAACGCGGTGGCTGGTTCATCGTGCGTGGACACATACCCGCTGTAATCGCATTCATAATATACCTTATAGCCGGCAACGCCGAGACTAACCGCGCGCCGTTCGACCTTCCCGAGGCCGAATCGGAGCTTACAGCAGGATTCCATACCGAGTACTCCGGCATGGGATTCGGTTTCTTCTACGTTGCCGAGTTCATGAACATGTTCATCATTGCAGGTATAGCATCGACACTGTTCCTCGGAGGCTGGACACCGTTCTACATTCCCGGACTTGAAGGTTTCAATGAGGCCATGGAGTGGATTCCGGGCTTTGTATGGTTCCTGGGCAAGACGTTCTTTGTAGTATGGCTGCTCATGTGGATACGCTGGACATTCCCGCGCCTGCGTATTGACCAGGTGCTTGTGCTGGAGTGGAAATATCTTGTACCGATAGGACTGCTCAACCTGCTCATAATGACAGTGTGCGTAGTAATGGGTTGGACTCTCTAAAATGTGAATGATATGAGTTTCTTGAATAATACATACATAGGCAACATACTATCGGCCATAGGCTCGCTTGCCACAGGAATGAAGGTCACTCTGTGCGAGTTCTTTACCAGGAAGGTGACAGAATGCTACCCCGAGAACAGGAAGACACAGCACATAGCAGAGCGGCACCGCGCAATGCTCCGCATGCCCCACGATGAAGAGGGCAAGAACAAATGCATAGCATGCGGACTATGCCAGCAGGCCTGTCCTAACGGCACGATAACGATAACCACCAAAAGCGTGACCGATGAGGAGACAGGCAAGAGCCGCAAGGTGCTTGCCGAGTACAGATATGACCTAGGTTCATGCATGTTCTGCCAGCTGTGCGTAAATGCATGCCCCAAGGGAGCCATTGAGTTCAGCAACGAGTTCGAGAATGCAGTCTTTGACCGCAGCAAACTGATAATGAAACTAAACAAATAGTACATATGGAGATAAACATGATTATATTCACCGGATTGGCACTTGTGATGATTGTCGCAGCGATATTTGCTGTCACATCAAGCAAAATCATGCGTGCCGCCACCCTGCTGCTGTTCGTACTGTTCGGTACAGCAGGACTCTATTTCATACTCCACTACACATTCCTCGGTGCAGCACAGATAACAGTCTATGCAGGCGGTATCGTGGTGCTCTTCATCTTCGTGGTGCTACTCATCGGTAAAGGAAGCGTCGACATCACGCAGACCTCGTTGCGTCGATACCTTGCAGGCGTGTGCACCGCCCTTACAGGAATGGTAATAACAATTTACCTCATCAACAGCACTGACTTTTCGGCACTCAACTTTACCGGCAACGGCGTAGGGATGAAAGAACTCGGCACAGCCTTGATGGGAACCGACAAATACAGTTTCATACTCCCCTTTGAGGTAATGAGCGTACTGTTGCTTGCCTGCACAGTGGGAGCAATCCTGATTGCACGAAAAAAATAGTGCAGACACAACACATTAAACATTAAACATTAAAC
>JAFXGX010000028.1 GCA_017536695.1 Bacteroidaceae bacterium
ATCTCTTTGACTGAAGGGTATTGCTTCAGCAATTCCTGAACAAAAAAGAGATTGACTGGAATTTCCGTGTGCCGGGACCTTTTGCGTACTTTTCAGTCATGAAAAGTATGTGATAGAACGACAACAAGAAGAATAAACGACAACAGGTTAAGGGTAAAACAAACCAAGGAATAACAGTTTTATTTAGTTGAGTTATTTCGTCCACACGAAATTTCTACTGAGCCCTATATTTGCTTTTCTGCATCATTATCCCTAAATTTGCCGCATCATGGAACCATTCGAAGTACACATACTCGGTTGCGGCTCTGCACTGCCCACCACAAGACACAATGCCAGTTCACAAGTCATAAGGATTGGCAACAAGCTCTTCATGATAGACTGCGGCGAGGGCACACAGCTGCAGCTACGCAAAGGGCACATACATTTCTCGTTCATAAACCACATCTTCATATCACACCTTCACGGTGACCACTGCTTCGGATTGATTGGCATGATATCCACATTCGCGCTTCTCGGCCGTACTGCACCTTTACACATATATGCCGACCCGAAACTCGAGGAGCTGCTGCAGCCACAGCTCGATTTCTTCTGCAAAGGAATGAACTACCCTATTTTCTTCCACCACATAGACGCCGGGAAGCACGAGACAATATTCGAGGACAACACGGTAACCGTTGAGACATTGCCACAGAGACACCGCATACCATGCTGCGGTTTCCTCTTCAAAGAGAAACCCAAGAAGAGGCATCTCATAGGCGACGCAATCAACTATTACAACATACCTACATATATGCGTCAGGCGATAAAAGATGGTGCGGACTACACTACACCCGAAGGAGAGATTATCCCCAACAGCAGACTGACAAAGGACGCCGACCCCTCGCGCAGCTATGCCTACTGCAGCGACACACTCCCCTGCCCCGAGAACTGCGACATAATAAAAGGCGTCGACCTTCTTTACCATGAAGCGACATTCGCCGAGAGCGAGAAGAGCCGTGCCGCGACAACACACCACAGCACGGCGAAAGAGGCCGCCGACATCGCCAAAAGAGCCGAGGCCAAGCGACTGCTCATCGGACACTACTCATCAAGATACGAAGACAGCAGCAAGCTTCAGCTGGAGGCTTCAGAGATTTTCCCCGAGACCATGTGCGCCGAAGAGGGAGCCATATTCAACATTTGATTCCCATAA
This sequence comes from Bacteroidaceae bacterium, assembly GCA_017536695.1. Lineage (GTDB taxonomy): Bacteria > Bacteroidota > Bacteroidia > Bacteroidales > Bacteroidaceae > HGM04593. Next base: position 1,193 of record JAFXGX010000028.1, read on the forward strand.
AGGGCAATTACTGTTTTTCAGGAGTTGTTTGAGATATTTTCATAATAAACTCAAGCAGTTCCTTAAACCATCAGCTGCAAAAAGCGTCTAATAGAGAAACGCGACAATAATGACCGGGAAAGGATTCAACGAGAAAGAGATAACGGAAAATCTCAGGGACGAGAGCCTGAGAGCCGCCGCATTCTCGGCTATTGTCAACAGATACAGTCAGCAGATTTACTGGCATATACGCAGAATGGTACTCTCTCACGATGACACTAATGACCTTGTACAGAACACCTTCATCAAGGCATGGACAAGCATCGACAATTTCCGTGGCGACTCAAAGATATCGACATGGCTATACCGTATAGCTATAAACGAGACACTCAACTTCCTTGGCAAGAACAAAAACAATACAGTATCAATAAACAGCCCCGAAGGCGCTATTGCCGAGCAGCTTGAGAGCGACATACACTTCAATGGAGAGAGAGCCGACGCACTGCTTCAGGAGGCAATACACCGTCTTCCCGAAAAGCAAAGGCTCGCCTTCAACATGAAATACTACGAGGAGATGAAATACGAGGAGATGTCCGAGATTCTGGGCACGAGCGTAGGAGCACTCAAGGCATCGTACCACATTGCAGTAAAGAAAATTGAGGATTATATCAACAGTCAGGATTAAACCATTGACAAGGAATCGTATCAAATAGTTGTAAGCAACAGAACCATGAGAATTGAAGACCACAATAAGAATCCTTTCAGCACCCCGACCGGATATTTCGAGGAACTGAACACACGCATCATTGGAGCGACAAGCAATAGCAAGCCCATTGCCAAGAAGAACTTTGTCATAGGCAATTGGAGAAGAGTCCTCAGCTATGCTGCAATGTTGGCGATTGTCGCGCTCATCGCAGGCGAACTGTTGTCGGAAAGCGTAAGGAAGAACGGCAACATGGCGACCGTTCAGGAAGAGATGAGTGATGATAATGAGTTCTATGACACACTGCTTGAGAACTACACGATAGATGACTACACATTCTATTGCTGTCTTACCGAATATGAATAACCAAAAAAATAAGAATACAATGGAGAAGAGATTTTTCAGAAGATTCCTGCTTACGCTTGCATTCGTTGCAACCGCATCACTATCAATTGCACAGGAGAACGCGACAAAGAGAAGACACTTCTCGCCCGAAGAGTTCCAGGCCAAACAGAGGGAATATATCACGAACAAGGCCGAACTGACACCGGCCGAAGCCGATGCATTCTTTCCGCTCTTCTTTGAGCTACAGAACAAGAAGTTTGGGCTTGAGCGCAACACGCGCAAGGAAATCAGCGTAAGGAAGCATCAGGAGATGAACGAGGAGCAGTGCCGTACATTCGTGAACAAGATGGCCGAACTGAAGATTGAAATAGCAAAACTCGAGAAGGAGTATACCGAGAAATACCTGAACGTACTCCCGGCATGCAAGCTGATGCGTGTGCAGCATGCCGAGAACTCATTCCAGCGCGACCTTATGAAGAGGATGATGCGCCGCCACGACAATGATGGCAAGAATGGAAACAGAAGAGAAACAAAGAGATAAAGACCAATACAAAAAAAATGATGAGCGAAAGCTCATCATTTTTTTTAAAGCCCGTTTGATTTCGCCTCATTCCACAGAGCATCCATCTCGGCAAGTGTCATCTCATTGAGTCTTTTGCCCTGCCCTTTGGACATTTCCTCGACATAGTTGAAACGGCGGCGGAACTTTGCATTTGTCAGTTCAAGGGCATTGTCGGGGTTTATACCGTTCAGACGCGCCACATTCACCACGCTGAAGATGAGGTCACCGAGTTCTTTCTCGCAGTTCACCTTGTTACCCGCCTTCATCTCAGCCTCCACTTCGGCAATCTCTTCATGCAGTTTCTCCCAGGCACCATCCTTGTCATCCCAGTCAAAACCCACATTGGCAGCCTTCTCCTGCATGCGGAATGCCTTGATGAGTGAAGGCATAGAACTCGGGACACCGCTCAGGATGCTCTTGTTGCCATCCTTCTCACTCATTTTCAGCAGTTCCCAATTCTTGCACACCTCGCCGGCAGTCTCGGCAACAGTCTCGCCGAAGACATGCGGATGACGGTATATCAGTTTGTCGCACAAACGGTCACACACGTCCTTCATGTCGAACTGACCTTTCTCGCTCGCAATCTTCGCATAGAAAGCGACGTGCAGCAGCACATCACCAAGCTCCTTGCATATATTCTGCGTATCATCGGCGACAATAGCGTCACACAGTTCAAAGCACTCTTCAATAGTATTCGGACGCAGACTTTGGTTAGTCTGTTTCCTGTCCCATGGACACTTCTCGCGGAGTTCATCAAGAACATCCAGAAAGCGGCCGAACGCCGCCATTATCTCTTCTCTGTCATGCATAGTTATCGGTTTTACGGAATGCAAAATTAGTCCAAATAAACAAAACACAAAACGGAGCACAGATTTTTGCTGATTCAATGGGCTATTTTCGTATTTTTTTGCCCGCGGAAAATGATTATTTGACAAATAAGAGTTAACTTTGCAAATAGCTTATATTAGAATAATTGTGTAAATAACAAAATAACTATATAACATTATGAGTTTAGCTACAACTTATATACCATCGGAAGTTGAAGAGAAATGGTATGAATACTGGATGAAAAACCGTCTGTTCCATTCAGAACCGGATGAGAGAGAGCCATACACCATTGTTATTCCTCCGCCAAACGTGACAGGTGTGTTGCACATGGGACACATGCTGAACAACACCATCCAGGATATACTGGTACGCCACGCACGCATGCAAGGCAAGAACGCATGCTGGGTGCCCGGTACCGACCACGCATCAATAGCCACAGAGGCCAAGGTTGTAAAGAAACTTGCCGAGCAGGGCATAAAGAAAAGTGACCTCACACGCGAGGAGTTCCTCAAGCATGCCTGGGAGTGGACAGATGAGCATGGCGGCATCATCCTCAAGCAGCTGCGCAAGCTCGGTGCATCATGCGACTGGGACCGCACTTCATTTACAATGGATGAGGTACGTAGCAAAAGCGTAATCAAGGTATTCTGCGATCTCTACAACAAAGGGCTCATTTACCGCGGACTCCGCATGGTAAACTGGGACCCCAAAGCACAGACTGCCCTGAGTAACGAAGAGGTTATCTACAAGGAGGAGAAGAGCAAGCTCTACTACCTGAAATATTACGTTGATGAAGCAGCCGGCAGCACTGACGGTGAAGAGGCCGGTGCAGTGACACTGGGTGCAAACGATGCGTTCGACCCGACAGTCAAGCACCAGATTCTGCACCGCGACGCAAACGGCCGCCGCTACGCAGTGGTTGCGACCACACGCCCCGAGACAATCATGGGCGACACAGCTATGTGCATCAACCCCAAGGACCCCAAGAACAGCTGGCTCAAGGGCAAGAGAGTCATCGTGCCTCTTGTAAACCGAAGCATCCCTGTAATCGAGGACCGTTACGTTGAGATTGAGTTCGGTACAGGCTGCCTCAAGGTAACTCCTGCACATGACACCAACGACTACATGCTCGGCAAGACACACAATCTCGAAACAATAGACATCTTCAATGCCGATGCTACTATCAGCGAGGCAGCAGGCATGTATGTGGGCATGGACCGCATGGATGTACGCGCACAGATTGTCAAGGACCTTGCGGCAGCAGAGCTCCTTGAGAAGGTCGAGGATTATGAGAACAAGGTCGGATACAGCGAGCGCAATGCCGACACAGCTGTCGAGCCACGCCTCTGCATGCAGTGGTTCCTGCGCATGAAGCACTTTGCAGACATTGCATTGCCACCTGTAATGGAGGACAAGCTGAAGTTCTACCCTGCAAAATACAAGACTACATACAACAACTGGCTTGCCAATATCCAGGACTGGTGCATCAGCCGCCAGCTGTGGTGGGGACACCGCATCCCTGCATACTTCCTTCCTGTGGCTGAGGGCGCAGATGAGAAATATGTTGTTGCCGAGAGCCGCGAAGAGGCACTTGCTCTTGCAAAGGCAATACCCGGCTACGAGAACATCACTGCCGAGGAGTTGCGTCACGATGAGGATGCGCTCGACACATGGTTCAGCTCATGGCTGTGGCCAATCTCCCTGTTCAACGGCATTCTTGACCCGGGCAACAAAGAGATAAGCTACTACTACCCCACCAATGACCTGGTTACCGGACCGGACATCATTTTCTTCTGGGTAGCCCGCATGATTATGGCAGGCTATGAGTATCAGGGCGAGATGCCTTTCAGAAACGTATATTTCACAGGTATCGTACGTGACAAGCTCGGCCGCAAGATGAGCAAGTCACTGGGCAACAGCCCCGACCCTCTTGACCTCATCGCACGCTACGGCGCCGACGGTGTACGCATGGGTATCATGCTCTCTGCTCCTGCCGGCAACGACATCCTCTTCGATGAGAGCCTGTGCGAACAAGGACGTAACTTCTGCAACAAGATTTGGAATGCCTTCCGTCTTGTGAACGGTTGGAACGTGAGCAGCGAGATTGAGCAGCCCGAGAGTTCAAAGCTTGCAATCAAGTACTTTGCCGACACACTCGCAAAGGCAGCAGAGCTTCTTGAGGACCAGTTCGACAAATACCGTCTGAACGAGGCTCTCATGAACGTATACTCACTCTTCTGGGATGAGTTCTCGGCATGGTACCTCGAGATGATAAAACCGGCATACGGTTCACCTATCGATACCGCAACATATGAGGCAACACTCGGTTTCTTCGACAGCCTCATGCGTCTGCTGCATCCTTTCATGCCGTTCATCACCGAGGAGTTGTGGCAGAGCATAAAGGAGCGCAAAGATGGCGAGAGCATCATGGTACAGAGCGTGAAGGAGCTTGCCGCAGAGTATGACAATGCGTTCCTCGGCAAGATTGCACTGCTCAAGGATGTCATCGGCAACGTACGCGCTATCCGTCAGCAGAAGAACCTCTCGCCACGCGAGCCGCTTGCACTTCAGATTGTCGGCGAGTCGCCCGTTGCAGGCCTCGAGAGCATTCTTACCAAGATGGGTAACCTCTCATCTATCGACAATGTGGCAACACCTGATGACACCGCAGTCTCTTTCCGTGTAGGCACAACAGAGTTCGCCGTACCTATGGGCTCACTCATTGACAAGGATGCCGAGATTGCAAAGATGCAGGAAGAGCTGGCATACCATGAGAAATTCCTTAAGAGCGTTGAGGCGAAACTGAATAACCCCAACTTTGTGAGCAAGGCACCTGAGAAGATTATCGCCATCGAGCGCAAGAAGCAGGCCGATGCAACCGAGAAGATTGCAATGCTCAAGGAGAGTATACAGAAACTTTCAAAGTAACCTATAACCTCTAAAATAAAGCAGAGTTTCAATGGACTTCAAGAAGATAAAGGAAATCAAGCTGAACACGACAACAATTCTTGCTGCAGTGTCAGCGTTGTTGCTTGTAGGCATAATCATTGTCTCTGTCTTCCTTTTCAACAGTGAGAAGGAGGCCGAGACAATAATGCAGGAGAAACAGGAGATGGAGGAGCTTGTGGCTCTTGAGAAAGAGGAGATGATGAACGACCTTACCAAGGCGCAGACCGAGTATCAGGAGCTTATAGTAAAGATAAACAATGACTCGCTGAAGTTCAAACTCGAACGTGAGCAGATGCGCACCCAGGCCCTCATCGAGGAACTTGAGCGCACTAAGGCGACAAGCTATGCCGAGATTGCCCGACTGAAGAAGGAACTGAAGACACTGCGCGAGGTTCTCAAGGACTACACCCGCCAGATTGCAGAACTCAGCAGCGAGAACGAGTCGCTCAAGCAGGAGAACAGCGCCGTAAAGGAGAAATACAAGAAAGCGACCAAAGAGATTGATGATCTTTCGACAGAAAGAGAGATACTTAGTGAAAAGGTTTCTCTTGCGTCACAGCTTGACGCCACGGACGTCAAGGTAAGCCTTTTGCGCAAGAACGGCCGGGAGACAGAAAGGATAAAGAAAGCCAAGCAGATAAAGGTAAGCTTTACCATAGCCAAGAACATTACCTCATCAACCGGCAGCAAGACTGTATACATAAGGTTGCTTCAACCCGACCTCGAGTCGTTGAAGAAGAGCGATTCCAACATGTTCACATATGAGAACCGCAACATCTCGTACTCTATGAAGAAGGAGTTCGAGTTCACCGGCGAGGAGACAAGTCTCGACCTCTACTGGAACATAGAGGAGACGCTACAGGAAGGAGAATACCAGGCCTTCATTTTCGTTGACGGCAACATGATAGGCAAAGGCAGTGCAAAATTTGAATAAGTGAACGGATTATGAAAAGAATACTTGTTACGGGAGGTGCCGGATTTATCGGTTCACATCTATGCGAGCGTCTGCTCAAGGACGGCAACGATGTCATCTGCCTCGACAACTACTTCACAGGCAGCAAGGACAACATACGCCACCTTATAGGCAACGACCATTTCGAACTGGTGCGTCACGATGTGACACTGCCATATACAGCCGAGGTCGATGAGATATACAACCTTGCATGCCCCGCATCTCCTGTACACTATCAGCACGACCCTGTAAAGACTATACAGACATGCGTCATAGGCTCAATGAACATGCTTGGCCTTGCAAAGCGTACAGGTGCAAAGATACTCCAGGCATCTACCAGCGAGGTGTACGGTGACCCGAATATCCATCCGCAGGTCGAGAGCTATTGGGGCAACGTGAACCCAATAGGCATACGCTCCTGCTACGATGAAGGCAAACGTTGTGCCGAGACACTGTTCATGGACTACCACCGCCAGAATGCGACACGCATAAAGATTATCCGCATATTCAACACCTATGGTCCGCGAATGAGTATGAATGACGGACGTGTTGTATCGAATTTCATTGTACAGGCGCTTCAGGGCAAGGATATCACAATATACGGCGACGGAAAGCAGACACGAAGTTTCCAGTATGTCGATGACCTTGTAGAAGGCATGGTAAGGACGATGGAGACTGATGATAGTTTCACAGGCCCTGTAAACATAGGCAACCCGGGAGAGTTCACGATGCTGGAGCTGGCCGAGAAGGTCATTGAACTGACCGGCTCATGTTCAAGTATTGTTTTCGAGCCCCTGCCACAGGATGACCCCCGCCAGCGCAAGCCCGACATAACACTCGCACATGAGAAACTCGGCGGATGGCGACCGGAAATCAAGCTCAATGAAGGATTGGGAAAGACAATCGAATATTTCAGGAGACTGATAGACAGAAACTACTGATTACAGAAATAATTTAAAACATAATAGAAGATGAATATTTTAGAACTTAGCGAACAGGAAATTGTACGCCGTGAGGCGCTTGCAGAGCTGCGCAACATGGGCATTGAGCCATATCCAGCAGCAGAATACCCCACAAACGCATTCTCAACAGATATCGTTGCTGAATTCAAGGATGAGGATGAACCACGCGAGGTATGTATTGCAGGCCGCATGATGAGCCGCCGCATAATGGGTAAGGCGTCATTCATTGAGCTTCAGGACTCAAAGGGACGTATACAGGTATACATTACACGTGATGACATCTGCCCGGGCGAGAACAAGGACGCATACAACACACTCTTCAAGCGTCTGCTCGACATCGGTGACTTCGTAGGTATCAAGGGTACAGTGTTCCGCACACAGACAGGTGAGATTACCGTCCATGCAAAGGAACTGACAATCCTTTCGAAGAGCATCCGTCCGCTTCCTATCGTGAAGTATAAGGACGGTGTCGCATATGACCGTTTCGAGGACCCCGAACTGCGCTACCGCCAGCGTTATGTCGACCTTGTAGTGAATGATGATGTGAAGGAAATCTTCATCAAGCGCAACAAGATTTACAGTTCAATGCGCGAGTTCTTCAACTCAAAGGGCTACATGGAGGTGGAGACACCGGTGCTACAGTCAATCCCCGGTGGTGCCGCTGCGCGTCCGTTCATCACACACCATAACGCGCTTGACATACCTCTTTACCTGCGTATTGCAAACGAGCTCTATCTGAAGCGCCTCATCGTGGGCGGTTTCGAGGGTGTGTACGAGTTCTCGAAGAACTTCCGCAACGAGGGTATGGACCGCACACACAACCCAGAGTTCACTTGCATGGAGATTTATGTATCGTACAAGGACTACAACTGGATGATGTGCTTTACCGAGCAGATGCTCGAGAAGATTGCGCTTGATGTAAACGGCACGACAGATGTCCAGGTGGGCGAGCACACAATCAGTTTCAAGGCACCTTTCCGCCGCGTCACCATGCTCGACTCAATCAAGGAGTTCACGGGCTATGACCTCAACGGCAAGAGCGAGGAGGAGATTTTCGCTATATGCAAGGAACTGAAGATGGAAGTTGATGAGACAATGGGCAAGGGCAAGCTCATCGATGAGATATTCGGTGAGTTCTGTGAGGGCAACTACATACAGCCTACATTCATCACAGACTACCCCATCGAGATGTCACCGCTCTGCAAACGTCACCGCAACAACCCCGACCTTACCGAGCGTTTCGAGCTTATGGTAAACGGCAAGGAGTTGTGTAACGCATACAGCGAGCTGAACGACCCTATTGACCAGGCAGAACGTTTCCAGGAGCAGTTGCGTCTGAGCGAGAAGGGAGATGATGAGGCAATGTTCATCGACAAGGACTTTGTACGTGCTCTCGAGTATGGCATGCCTCCTACATCGGGTATGGGCATCGGTATGGACCGTCTTGCCATGCTCATGACAGGACAGACAACCATTCAGGAGGTACTGTTCTTCCCACAGATGCGTCCCGAGAAGAAGGTTCCAAAGGACAATGCTGCTGCATTTGCTGTGATAGGCGTTCCCGAGGAGTGGGTACCTGTACTGCACAAGGCAGGATACAACCTTGTAAATGACCTCAAGGGCGGCAACGCACAGAAGATTCAGATGGAAATAGGCGGCATCAACAAGAAGTTCAAGCTCGGCTATACCAACCCGTCTGTGAATGAAGTCGCAGCATGGATTGAGAAGCTCGGATAAGCCGACATAGACAGCCACATTTATAATAATGCCGCAAGGGAGCGGCCTTGCACAAGAGCCGCTCCCGCGCAGCATACAAAACACTATATTATGGAACTATCGAACAAACAGGTTGCCATCATGGGTGGAGGCAGCTGGGCTACAGCTATTGCGAAGATAATCCTCAACAATGTAGAGACCATCAACTGGTATATCAGACGTGATGACCGCATTGAGGATTTCAAGCGCCTGGGACATAACCCCGCGTACCTCTCGGCAGTGAAGTTCGACACAGACAGAATCAATTTCTCGTCGGACATCAACAAGATTGTAAAGGAGAGCGACATCCTGGTATTCGTTACCCCGTCGCCCTATCTCAAGAACCACCTCAAGAAACTGAAGGCCGACCTTGAAGACAAGTTCATCGTAAACGCTATCAAAGGTATCGTTCCTGAAGAGAACTTGATTATCTCGGAGTACTTCAACAAGGTATACAAGGTACCTTATGAGAACATTGCAGCCATTGCCGGTCCTTGTCATGCCGAGGAGGTTGCCCTTGAGCGTCTCTCTTACCTTACCGTAGGCTGTTCAAGCATCGACCACGCGAAGCAATTCGCCAAGAAGCTCGGCAGCAGCTACATAAAGACATCGGTAAGCGATGACGTCGTTGGTATCGAATACGGTTCAGTACTCAAGAACATCTATGCAATCGCAGCTGGTATATGCAGCGGTCTGAAGTACGGCGACAATTTCCAGGCTGTGCTCATGTCAAACGCAGCCATCGAGATGAACCGTTTCCTCAACGTTGTACACCCCATCGAGCGCACCATCAACGACTCGGTATACATGGGCGACCTGCTTGTTACAGGCTACTCAAAGTTCAGCCGTAACCGCGTTTTCGGAAGCATGATAGGAAAGGGGTACTCAGTAAAGAATGCCCAGATAGAAATGGAGATGATTGCCGAGGGCTACTATGCCGCTAAGTGTATCAAGGAAATCAATGAGCACTACCGCATAAACACACCAATCATCGATGCAGTATACAACATTCTTTATGAGGGTATTTCACCGGTAATAGAAATCAAGTTGCTGACCGACTCGTTCAAGTAAGCAGCACCGCTGGGGCGAAAAGGCTAAAAAGGCCGAAAGGACCACGAAAACCTAATAACAAAACTATCGTTTTGTCATTTTGAGCGAAGCGAAAAATCTAAGAAGAAGAATTTATCAAAACTATAACAGACAATGAAGAACATTTCATTAAACATCGACAAGGTAACAGGCTTTGTTACCCGCGAACAGATTTTGGCACTTGAGCCACAGGTTAAAAGAGCACAGCAGGCTCTTGAAGAGGGTACACTCCCAGGCAACGATTTTCTTGGCTGGCTGCATCTCCCTTCATCAATAACACAGGAGCACCTTGATGACCTCAAGGCTACAGCACAGACACTGCGCGAGAACTGCGAGGTAGTGGTTGTTGCAGGTATCGGCGGCAGCTACCTTGGCGCACGTGCGGTCATCGAGGCTCTCAGCAACAACTTCGCTGCACTCCTCGGCGACAACACTAACCCACGTGTCATCTTCGCAGGACACAATATCAGCGAGGATTATCTGTTCGAGCTTACCGAGTATCTCAAGGGCAAGAAGTTCGGTGTTATCAACATCTCAAAATCGGGTACAACAACCGAGACTGCGCTTGCATTCCGTCTGCTCAAGAAACAGTGCGAGGAGCAGCGTGGCAAGGAGACAGCAAGCAAGGTCATCGTTGCAATCACTGACGCAGTCAAGGGTGCTGCGCGCATCACCGCAGACAAGGAAGGTTACAAGAGCTTCATTATCCCCGACAATGTAGGCGGACGTTTCTCTGTACTCACTCCTGTAGGCTTGCTGCCTATCGCAGTTGCAGGCTTTGATATCGAAGCACTTGTAAACGGTGCACGTGACATGGAGAAGGGATGCGCTCCAGAGGTACCGTTCGAGGAGAACATTGCCGCAATGTACGCTGCTACACGTAACGCACTTTATGCAGACGGCAAGAAGATTGAGATTCTCGTGAACTACCAGCCAAAGCTTCACTTCACATCCGAGTGGTGGAAGCAGCTCTACGGCGAGAGCGAGGGTAAGGAGAACAAGGGCATATTCCCGGCATCAGTAGACTTCACTACCGACCTTCACTCAATGGGTCAGTGGATTCAGGAGGGCGAGCGTACTATCTTCGAGACAGTATTGTCTATCGAGAAGCCCAACAGCTCGCTTACCGTTCCAAGCGATGAGGAGAACCTTGACGGTCTTAACTTCCTCGCAGGCAAGCATGTAGATGAGGTCAACAAGATGGCCGAGTTGGGTACACAGCTTGCACATGTTGACGGCGGCGTTCCCAACCTCCGCATCACAATTCCTGAGCTCAACGCATACTATGTAGGCCAGTTGCTCTACTTCTTTGAGATTGCATGCGGAATCAGCGGTTACATCCTTGGCGTTAACCCATTCAACCAGCCTGGTGTAGAGGCATACAAGAAGAACATGTTCGCACTCCTTGACAAACCTGGTTACGAGGAGGAGAGCAAGGCAATCCGCGCAAGACTGTAAGAAGTTGTCCCGAACGCGAAGCGGAGGAATCTCAAAACAAGCACGCAAAACTCTCCCTCTGTATATAGAGGGAGTACCCGAAGGGGGAGGGAGTTTTGTCTGCGAAGAGTCTCAAAAAGCGGAAGAAGAGATATCTCACGTTCGTTCGATATGACACAGTCCGCGAACCTGTCATTCTGAGCGAAGCGAAGAATCTCAATGCAAACCATTGGAAAGAGATGTTTCGCTACGCTCAACATGACAGCAATGTCATCCAGAGCACAACACGCGTACCTGTCATCCTGAGCACAGCTAAGGATCTCAAAACAAGCACGCAAAACTCTCCCTCTGTTTATAGAGGGAGTACCCGAAAGGGGAGGGAGTTTTGTCTGCGGAAAACCTGTCATTCTGAGCAAAGCGAAGAATCTCAAAAAGCGGAAGAAGAGATATCTCACGTTCGTTCGATATGACACATTCCGCGAACCTGTCATCCTGAGCAAAGCGAAGAATCTCAATGCAAACCATTGGAAAGAGATGTTTCGCATGCTCAACATGACAGCAATGTCATCCAGAGCACAACACGCGTACCTGTCATCCTGAGCACAGCGAAGGATCTCAAAAAAAACACTATTGGAAAGAGATGTTTCACTACGCTCAACATGACAGACTACATTGTAATCCCAAGCACAAAGCGAAGGGAACTTTTGCAAGCAAACAAAACAAATTCAGACAGTCTTTAATGGATTACATAAAAGCAATAAATGACTATAAGCAACTGCAGGGCCACAGCGCCTTGCAGTTGCGTGCTGTATTGTTCGACATGGACGGCGTGCTGTTCGACTCAATGCCTTTCCACGCCGATGCATGGTCAAAGGTAATGACCGATGCCGGGTTCAATTTCACACGTGAGGATGTCTACATGAACGAGGGCCGCACCGGTGCCGACACTATCAACACCGCAAGCCTGGCCCAGTTCGGCAAACCCGCCACACAGGAACTAATTGAGCACCTATGCAAGGAGAAGTGTAAAATTTTTGACACCTACCCTCCTACCCCACGTATGCAGGGAGCAATAGAACTGGTGCAGAAGGTAAAGGCATGCGGACTGACTCCAATGATTGTGACAGGTAGCGGTACCCCCACACTGCTCGACCGTATACAGAGCAACTTCCCCGGCCTGTTTGCCGAAGAGCACATCATAAGCAGTTTTCATGTAAAACGAGGCAAACCATACCCCGACCCATACCTGCTGGCCTTAGAACGCGGAGGACTGAATCCTAATGAGGCCATAGTGGTAGAGAATGCACCGCTTGGCGTAACAGCAGGCGTTGCTGCAGGTCTTTTTACCGTTGCAGCCAACACAGGCCCATTGAAGGATGAAGTTTTGAGCCAAGCCGGTGCAAACCTTGTATTCCCATCGATCGAGGCACTATGTAACGAGTGGGAGAAACTGTTTGAAATTTTAAAGTAAACGGACAATTATACTGCATCACAAGTAAAAAGGTTTGGGTCACTCGACCCAAACCTTTTTACCATTTATAATATAGATTCCTCTTTCAAGTTCATCTACATCAATTATCCGCTCACCACGAAGATTATATATCAACAAATCCTCTGCATCATACACAACTCCATTAATTGTGGTAATTGGAGAGAAACTTCCTTCAATTACAATATCCTCGGCAGGCATTGTTTCGGGTGCTTCGCTCCAACCACTAAAGGTATAACCCTCTTTGGTAGGTTCTTCAAGCAAAGTTATTGCAGAGCCGTACGCAACAGTTTCTGTTGCATAAACTTCGCCATCGACAAGATATGTTACAGTGTAATTGTTTACAGTAAATGTACCCTCGATCACAACATCCTCTGCCGGCATTGTTGTTGGCGCTTCGCTCCAACCGCTGAAGGTATAACCTTCCTTGGCTGGTGCATCAATCAATACAATTTCGCTGCCGTAAGTTACAGGAACAACCTTGTACTCTTCGCCGTCAACCTTGTAAATTACATTGTAAGTATTGACTGTAAACGAGCCTTGAATTACAACATCCTCGGCAGGCATTGTTGTTGGCGCTTCGCTCCAACCGCTAAAGGTGTGGCCTTCCTTTGTGGGTGCTTCAATCAATACAATTTCGCCGCCGTATGCTGCAGGAACAACCTTGTACTCTTCGCCGTCAACCTTGTAAATTAAATTGTAAGTATTGACTGTAAACGAACCTTCAATTACAACATCCTCTGCCGGCATTGTTGTTGGCGCCTCGCTCCAACCGCTGAAGGTGTGACCTTCTTTGGTAGGTTCTTCACGCAAGGTAATTTCACTGCCAAAAGCAATGCTGTCAGTTGCGAATTCTTCGCCATCAACAAGATATGTTACAGTGTAATTGTTTACAGTAAATGTACCCTCGATCACAACATCCTCTGCCGGCATTGTAGCGGGAGCATCGCTCCAACCACTGAAGGTATAACCTTCATTGGCTGGTGCATCAATCAATACAATTTCGCTACCGTATGCTGCAGGAACAACCTTGTACTCTTCGCCGTCAACCTTATAAATTACATTGTAAGTATTGACAGTAAACGAACCTTCAATTACAACATCCTCTGCCGGCATTGTCGCGGGAGCATCGCTCCAACCACTAAAGGTGTGGCCTTCCTTGGCTGGTGCATCAATCAATACAATTTCGCTGCCGTATGCTGCAGGAACAACCTTGTACTCTTCACCGTCAACCTTGTAAATTACATTGTAACTGTTTACGGTAAATGTACCTTCTATAGTGATATCCTCGGCAGGCATTGTCGCGGGTGCTTCGCTCCAACCACTGAAGGTGTGACCTTCCTTTGTGGGTGCTTCTATCAATGTAATTTCACTGCCGTAAGTTACAGGAACAACCTTGTACTCTTCGCCGTCAACCTTGTAAATTACATTGTAAGTATTGACAGTAAACGAACCTTCAATTACAACATCCTCTGCCGGCATTGTCGCGGGAGCATCGCTCCAACCGCTGAATGTGTGTCCCTCTTTGGTAGGTTGCTCGCGAAGGACGATTTCATTGCCATAAACCACACTATCCGTCGCAACAATTTCACCATCGACCTTATATGTCACCCTGTAGTTGTTTGGAGTATACAATCCATTAAGTACGACGTCATTTGACGGCACGGTTTCCAATAGTGTCGGTACTTTCACATACTTTGTCATTCCGAATTCCGAAATATAGAAGAACGGATGCCCACTTGGCGACTGATTTGAAGAAGTATTGATTACACGGAAACGTATATACCTATACTTATTTCCATTACCCAATGTATCGGAACTATATGTAGAATTATAAGTAGGCATACCCGTGAGTACAGCAATCTCTGAATATGGTCCATCGGCAGAGTTAGCACCTTCTACAACCATCCTTGTTGGCGAACCACTTGATGAGCCACGTCGTGTAGCATAAGTGAACGAGAACTTCTCCATTTCATTACCGGCTCCCAAATCAACGCGCAGATAGTGGTGAAGACCATCTGTGCTTGTCTTGTTAGATGCATATTCAGAATGGAAGAATGTTCCTGTATTATCATCGAACAACACATGCCAACCTTGGAAGTTATCACCTCCTATTGTGCAATAAGCATTTGAATAGAGCTTTTCATTGGCATTGCTTGCCAAGTCTATCGGATAAGCAAGTGTTTTGTTGCCACCCTCAAGTTCCCAATGGAAAGAGTGTCCTTCACGGTCGGGCATCTGCGGATACACCACCGTGCTCCCCACCTTTTGGAATGCTTCACTAACAACTTTACCCTCACACATAAAACGCACATAGTAGTGGCTGTATGAGGCAGGAACATTCAATGCCAACTGCGATGTATAATTATTTGCCCCACTGCTGCTAAGCACCACATTGTCAATCAGGATAGGTGTATCCTTGTACTCCACACCATTATCGGGAACAAACGTCAAATCAAACAGTTTACCCTCATTGCCTGCAATATTGTTGTTGCCAAAAGAAAAGGCTATGAACCTGTATGTATCCTCGTCCATCTTTGTTATTGAACATGAATGTCTAGCCAAGCGTTCCGACACTTTAAGCCTGTCACTCGATGTTGTCATTCCCGGCATCCAATGTATGTCCATCTGCATGGCAACAATACCTGTGTAGTTGTCAAGTCCGATGCTCACCACATAATCACCGTTCTGCAGGTTCTCACCCTCGAATGTAAGATTATTAGGTTCATATATTGTGCCCGACAGTTTAACCGGTTTCATATTCTCATCAGGGTCGTTGCTGTATATATTCATAGTAGTGGAATGCTCCCCCTCCTTTGTCGGGAGATACTCCACATTCAGCATCGATGTCGCCCCCGGCTCGATGGAAAGAGGCAGTTCATTTGCAACCCTGTATCCCTCGGCAAGAAACGCCACACTGCTTATCACAAGCGTAGCTCTTCCGTTGTTTCTGACACTGTAATTCGCTTTGGCAACCTCAGTAACAGGAGTCTTGCCAAAATCAAGAGCATTTTCACCTCTCAGGTCAGGGCTTTTAACCACTATATAATCACCACTCACAGCCGACATCATATTCTCCACCGCCGCATTGCTAAGCACTGTGTTCTGTGGTTCAAAGCGATAGTTACCACTGTTGCAGTCAAGTTTAAGGCGGAACGTAGCCACCACTCCATCGTTACCGCTCACCGGAGTATTATTTAACGAATAGAGGATAAGAGTCAGTTTGTTGTCTCTTACGCTTGCCATTGCCGTATGCGACGAAGCACGCTCAGCCGATGCGAAACTGCCATCGACATACTCAATGCCGGCAGGAAGAGTGAAAGTTGTCTGCACTCCCACAATAGGTTCCATGTTGTTCATGCGCAGCTCAACGGTTACCTCCTCACCCAAAGAACCCTCTACACGGTTACTGTGTAACTCATTGACCGAGTAAGGGTCGGCAAGCAACTTAACGGAAGCATTGCCGTTAGTTGCATTCGATAAGATAGTTACAGCACTCTCTACTGCACCGCGTTTTTTAGGTGAATACTCCACAGCAACACTCTTTGTTGCACCGGTAGGGATGGTGAACGCTGTTTCTGCAACAGAGAAATCCGAATCATCACTCTCGATACCCGTTACCGTCAAAGGCAAAGTTCCGCTGTTGCGCAGAGTAAAGTTTTTGGTATATTGCGACATTATAGGCACATGACCAAAATCGACCGACTGTGTTACAACCTCAATCTGCGGAGCAAGAACAGTTACAACACCATTATCTACAGACACCGGCAGAGCCTTGCCTGCAGCATCACTCAACAACACCTGAGGCTGCAAATGATATTCAGCAGGAACGTTGCCAAGTTTAAGAGCGAACGAAGCTACCTTTCCATCATTGCCTTTCAACGGAGCAAGTGAAATACTATATATATAGATCTTTAATGCGCCATCCACCACGGCAGCATTAAGGCTATGTCCGTTAGCACGCTCGCTGTTTATCACGCACGAGCCATCGACATAGGTGAGTTGTTTTTCTACAAGCGGAATAACCACCTCGGCAGCTGTAACATCATCGCTGTTCTGCAAAGCAACATCAACGGTCACAACATCCCCGGGGACGCCGTCGGTTGTTGACAATAGCACTTTATTCTGCGCCGTTGTAACAGCACAGAATAAAGTAGCGATTATTGCAATAAGCAATTTTTTCATGTTTATTTTGCTTAATTTATTACTTGAGTATTTATTGTCATGTTAAACGTATGCGAGACATCTAAAAGAGACTTAAGCTCCGCTCAGCATGACAACCTTATGATTGTTACCTTTATCAATTATCTGCTACCTCATAGCAATAAATCACTTTACAAATGTTTTTTTGCCATTTACAATGTAAACTCCGGGAGAAGAAATCTGCTTGAGCTTGCGACCTACAAGGTCATAGATACCTTCCACCTCTACATCTTCACCAGCCACCTCACTAACGCTTGTTGCATTTCCGTTCACGGCAAGAACATTGCCACCGCGTGAGTTACTCAATATAACCTCGTTCAATGCAGCATCGCCGATGCGCAGAACAGCATGTTTGCCGGGAGCAAGTGACTTGCCGCTCATTGAGAATACAAGGAACTGATATTCATTATCGCTCAACCATGTAGCCATTTGCTCAAAGCCATTCTCCTTGATAAGCGAAGCAAATTCAGTACCCTTGGCAGCCTCAATGCTCAACTGTATACCGCCAATGGCAACATCGCTGTCAATGTAAAGGACACCATCCTCAATGGTATATGTAGCTGTACTGTTTACCGATGCCGTTGCTGCACCCTGTGGGTTGGTGATTATTGTTACAGTACCCACCACGTCAAGGATGTTCACATCGCTGTCGCTGTTCACGTCGGCAGCCTCAAAGATAAACGGCTGAGGGTTCTGGTTGGTGAGCCAAGCCACTTCGGTTACCACGTCGGCAATATCCACGTTCATTGAACCGTTGGCATCACCCTTCTCTGCAGTGAGCGGTGTAACCGCAACAGGGTTGCTCAGGGCGTGGCTGTTGAGCGATGTTGTTATCTGCTTGATTACATAGTAGTATGTAGTGCCGGGAACAACATCAAAGTCGGTAAACTCAACAACATCGCTCTCAAGAACTCTCTCGTTTATAATTGTAGTATCACCTTTCACCTCCCAGTGACCACCTACCCAATTTCCATTCTTGTCGTAATTGGTATAAGTAGAATCCAATTTCTCGGTATAACGGTAGATATTGTAGCCAAGCAAATCCTCAAAGTCCTCTTCATCGGTTTCCCAGGTGAGAGTCACCTTGCCAAGGCCGGCCTCGGCCATCAAGCCTGTAGCCATAGAACCTGCTGCTGCAACCTCTACATTGAAACGGCGTTTCTCAATTGGAATTTCAAAGTGGTCGGTATCCTTTGCGCCATCAACATATATGCGGTTGAGGCCATCACTGCTTGTCTTGCCGTCTATTGTGAGGTAAGCAGTATAAACAAGACTGTCGGCACTCCACTCACCCTCTTCGCCTATGACAACCTGAGTATATGGTGGGCGCACACCCATTGCAATGTTGGGCGCAACGCTCACATCCATTGGGCGGTTGAAATATACCTCGAACTTATGCTTGCCCACACCAAGCGGTGGCAACATATCAAATTCATCCTGCGCATCACAGCCGTTTACAACCACCTTCCACACAATGCCGTGAGCCTCGGCATTTGGGCGAGTGAGCATATTTGAGAGATTCACGACACCGCTGCCCACCGGTTTGGTTTTGTGATACATATCATATACTCCAAGGCGCACAGTCTCTTCGTTGGCACTTCCCCAATAGCTGGGCTTGTCAAAATTCAAGACAGATACAGAACTTGATTCGTATTCTAAATTTCGAGGAGTTGCGTTGTCAAAATTGTAATTTGAGAAAACATTTGAACTTATAACATTATTCCAAACAAAAGGTGGGTCGTACCTATTTAGATTCTCTACCACATTTGTATTAAAAACATTACAATTAGAATAATGTATTATTGCATAAGAAATAAAATTATATACAATATTAGAATTATATATATTGCATTCATCAACAATATACTGAATAGGATACAGACTAGAACCATTATATTCCATTATAGAATTTGATATATTTGCACAAACTGCACAACTTCCCCTAAAACCTGTTATCCTGACATATTCCAAATCGGCATATTTACCGGATTTTCCAAAGCGCAAAGATCCACCGTCACGTTCCGCCTGGAATACAATAAGGCTGTCAGGAGTTCCCTTGCACACCAAGTCGCCATCATTGGTAATGCCAATACCGGGGCGGAACTTAAGCACTGTACCCGGCTTTATTGTAAGCGTCACCCCCTCGGGAATTGCCAAGTTCTTTGTTACAATATAATGCTTGTTGGGATATAGTGTCAAGTCGCGCATAATAACACCGCCTATCTCCACGCCATTCTCGGCTGTGATAACAAACTCCTGCACAAGTTCCTCGGCAATATTGTCGCATGTAGCACGCAGCACAAGGCGTATATGACGACCATCCACACAATTCTCGTTAATTTTGAAACGGATTGGTTTTTCACTCTTTGCCTTGGCATAGCTGCTGAGTGGCTTGCCGAACGATACATTATTGTCAAGAATTTCAACAATCTCCGGGTCTTCTGCCTCGCCCACCTCAAGCGAGAAGGTTATATTTTCGGCATTGCCCCACTCATTGCGCAGTGTAGGCCATAGTTCCACAACCTCACCGGAATCGGGAATACCATCACCGTCACCTGTTACAACATCGGTAGATGTACCGGGTTGCTCAGCGGAACCGCTTTCCTCTTCGTCAAACAAAGGGGTGAGTCTGATATAAGGGGAATTGTAAGAAGATCCATAGAAAGAAATAATCTTATTACCTCTTGAGGCGGAAGCACACAAACATTCACGAGCTCCATTAACGTATTTATTGAGACTAAAAGACCTTGTATATCCATCTTGTGATAATACAAAATTTGTATCTTCTTCCGGTTCTTTTGAAACAAAAAAGTCGCCACTACCAGTCTCTTTAAAGTAAATGGTATATCCAAGTTTATTTGTTATTGTATAACCGTCAGATTCGTTACCAATGAATTTCCATTGCTGTACTTCGCCAAGTGTATCAGTGTCAGCTGTTAAATCTCCTTCCTCTTCAGCAAGAAGTTTATAGTAACGATTATTATATTCATATATTATATTGTACCAATACTCTACACTGTCATTACTTACCTTTGGCAGATAATTAGGAATATCGGGGATATCAAGCCCGCCACCTTCGCCGGCATCTACGCTATCGCCGTCAAATATGTCGTATGTAACAAACTGCAGTGTAGGCTTGCGGTCAGCATCGGTGATTTCGTATGCAGCCTGAAAATCAACCATCTGGTTACTGCTCTTTTTGCGTGCGTGGATGAGGTCACCAAAGAGCAACTCCTTGCTCTCATAATCCTTGCACTGCAACAGGCGTGAGATTGCACCGGCAACCAAAGGGCTTGCCATTGATGTACCGTTGAGTGGTTTGTATTTGCCACCGGGGAAGGTACTTGTCATTGCTACACCGGGAGCGCGGAGTTCATAGTTATACAACTGCTCTTCGCTGAACTTTGAGAATGTTGGACCATCATCATCCCAGTTACTGAAGCTTGCGCGGCTGCCGTCGCGGTTACCGGCTTCAACACCAAGCACAAAGGTAAATGCAGCCGGGAACATTGGAGCACCCCGCTCCTTACAAACCGGGCATTTTGCGTGGTTGATAACCATACAGTCGTTACCCGCAGCGGCAACAAGAACAGCCTTGCTGTAGGCACGGGCAAGTGCCTGTTCCTCGGCTATTGAATAGGCATAGCCACCGAAAGACATATTGATGACATCAGCTCCATTGGCAGCGGCGTAGTCGATACCCTTAATAATTGTTGCAACGTCACCCACACCGTCGCTCTGCATAACGGTAACAGGCATGATAAGCGCATCGGGGTTGGCACCGGTGATTCCCTGACCGTTCTTGCCCTCGGCTGCGGCAATACCGGCAACGTGTGTACCGTGACCGTTCCAGTCACCAATGCGGGCAGTCTGGTTAACAAAGTCCCAGCCGTGGAGGTCGTCCTTATAGCCGTTTGCATCGTCGTCGGAATCCTCTGCTCCGTCAGCCTCGCGCTCGTTGGTCCAGATGTTGTCGTCAAGGTCGGGGTGAGTTATATCCACACCGGTATCAAGGATTGCTATGACAGGGCGTTTGTCGGTGATTATTTCCTTTGTCCATACATTCTTGAGGTTTATGGCATTGAATGCCCACTGCTCCTTGAAGAGTGGTTCATCCTCGTATTCGCTCTTGTCATTGTCGGGGAGCACTGTTGAATATACCAGGTAGTTAGGCTCGGCATACTCCACGTCGGCAAGCTCCTTCAATGCCTCGACAGCCTCGTGCACTGCAACACCGTTCTCGGCATTCAACTGCAGGCGATAGAGCTTTGACATATCTGTGCGCTCTATGTAACTGCCGCTGTGTGACTTTACACGTGCAGGGCCACCAGTGCCCGACAGAGGCATAAGTTGCTCGGCACCGGTAACACCAATCTTCGCAAACACGGCATCCACGCTGCCGACACTGCTGCGCACAGCACCTGTGCGCGCCGCCGATACATTTACACGGCTACTAGGTTTGAACTTGACGATGACCTCGCCCTCGCGATAAGCACGAGCGGCATGACGGTCAATTGTTGTTACATCGTGAACATGGTTCACATTCTGTGCCACTAAAGGCACGCTTACTGCCAAACAAAGAGCAGAAAGTAACATTCTGAATGTTTTCATAATTACAGAATTTTATATTTAGTTTTCTTTTAATCGGATGGTGGTCAAAGGAGATGAGCACAGAAACATCGCACACCTCGCACTTTACAGCAAAAGTACCTCTTTATATTATTTTAACCTAATTATAAACAAAAAATGTTTTAAAATCTCAAAAAAAATAAATTCAGAACAGCATGCCGTTACAAAAACACCAAAATATGTAAATAGAGGAATGCAAAGAGCAAGGAAAAAGCGGCACTCGCGGTGAAATATTCAAGCAAGCTTGCTTTGTCCTTCTCTCACCTTTCGCTATCTTTGCATATTGTAAAACTTAATATGAAACGCATAACAACAAGAATAAACGAAGGACTCTCCGGCAGTTACTCAACCGGAGAAATTACAGCCCTCACGCGCATCATTGCCACCGAGTTACTTGGTGTGTCACAAATGGCGTTCTATCTAAAGGATAACATTACCCTCACTGCCGAACAAAAAACACTGCTTTTCAACACCGTTGAACGCCTGAAAAAGCATGAGCCCATCCAATATATCCAAGGTTACAGCGACTTTTGCGGACTCAGGTTCAAGGTAACACCGGCAACCCTTATCCCGCGCCCCGAGACAAGCGAACTCGTTGAGTGGATAGCAGCAGACCACAGCGGCAAAGCTGCAAGCATTCTTGACATAGGCACCGGCAGTGGCTGCATTGCTGTGAGCCTTGCAAACAGGCTGCCACAGAGCAAAGTAACAGCTTGGGATATTTCACCCGAAGCACTCGCCGTTGCCACAGAAAATAGCAAAGCAAATGGTTGCGCCGTTGCATTTGAAGAGGTTGATATTCTGGCATACCGGCCCACCGGCAAGCAATTCGATATCATAGTGAGCAACCCACCTTATATAAAGGAGAACGAAAAGGCAGCAATGCACAGCAACGTGCTCGATTGGGAACCACACACCGCCCTATTCGTGCCCGACAGCGACCCGTTGCTGTTCTACCGCACAATAGCCAAAAAAGGATTACAAATGCTCGCTCCCAGCGGAACGCTCTATTTTGAAATCAACCGTGCCCATGGTGCTGAGACAATGAAGATGCTTGCCGATTTTGGCTACACAGATATTGAGCTTCGTAAGGATTTCGCCGACAACGACAGAATGATTAAAGCCAAAAGAGCATGAAACAAATAACCCCTGGAGAAGCACTGAACAAGGCGGCTGCGTACTGCACGCTGTGCGAAAGATGCATCAGTGAAGTGAGCACAAAGCTTGCTGCATGGGGTGTGCCGCATGGTGAGCAGCATGAGATTATTGAGCGCCTTCAACAGGAGGGATTCATTGACGAGGCACGCTACTGCCGCGCTTTTGTCAATGACAAGGTGCGTTTCAACCGTTGGGGACGCATAAAGATACGTGCGGCATTGAGCGAAAAGAGATTGCCTCGCGAACTGGTCAACGAGGCTATTGACAACATCAATGAGGAGGAGTACATGAGTGCTCTTGCCGAGGTCATTGCAGCCAAACGCAGGGAACTGAAAGGACAAGATGACTATGTGGCGCAGCAGAAAATAATGCGCTATGCGGCCGGTCGCGGTTATGAGCCGTCATTGATTATGAAAGCGATAAACTACTGTGGCGATGAAATGGATTTCTGACCTTATAGACCTGATATTCCCGCGCACATGCCTTGTGTGCGGTGAGCTGCTGTCGCCACAGGAGAAGGATATCTGTCTCGACTGCCTGAGCAAACTGCCCAGAATTGAGAAGATACATCTTGAAGAGATTGAGAAGAGTTTCTGGGGAAAGATTTCAATAGAACGCGCTACATCTTTCATATACTACCATAAAAGTTCGCCCTACAACAACATCATCCATAACCTTAAGTACAAGAACCGCCCCGAAGCCGGAGAACGCCTTGCATTCCTTGCAGCTACCGAGATTGCCGAGAGCGGTTTCTTTGACGGGATTGATGCCATTGTCCCCTTGCCGCTCTCAAAGAAGAAAGAGAGGAAACGCGGCTACAACCAGTGCGACCACATTGCGGAGGGGCTCTCGCGCGCCACTGGTATTCCTGTAATCAAAGGAGCCGTTGCCCGCACTACTGCCAACGAGACACAGACACACAAGAACCGCGACGAGCGTTGGAAGAACGTAGAAGGGATTTTCGCGCTTACCGACGCCCAAAAGCTCGAGGGCAAGCATATACTGCTGATAGATGACATCCTGACTACCGGAGCTACCCTCGCGAGCTGCGCCAAGACAATACAGGATGGATGCAAGTGCAGTATAAGTATTTTTACCCTGGCATATACATACAACGGTATATAAGAAGCCCATTTGAATTCAAGAAGCGATTTTGCTGTATAATAAAAGGAACCGCCGAACTTTATTCGGCAGTTCCTTTTATTATATCTGCCATAGGCAGACAACTCCTTGTCATATTATCTATCTTTTACCTTGTTCCTTATGAACCTTGCCACATCGGCAACGATGAGCACAGGCGATGTAATGAGCATTATCAGCCCCCAATCGGCAGGCGAAAGACGCGAAACGCTGAACAGCTGACCCGCGAATGTTACAATAAGCACCTGACCCAGCACAATCACAGCTGCTATAAGCAGGAAACCTCCGCTGAATGATTCCTTTACCTTTTGGGGATTACGGAACAGGTCGATGATATCCTGAATGAGGCTACGGTCGGTATTGAAGTATTTTGCATTGAACAGATTCCAGAACTGCAGCATGACGAATGTAGAGAAGAATACAGCGAGTTCGTAGCTTCCCAGATGCTCCTTTATCTTCGACATATTGAAGAAACCTGTCACAAAGAGTTTCAACGAATCAAGGTTCATCAACTGGGATACCTGTGTAATATCCTTGTGCCACAACAGTTGCCAGAATCCCATAAGCAATACAAAGAAGAGCATTCCCACACCTACAATCCTCATCAGCATTGGTTTGTTGAGAATGTGGCTGTTAGGGTCGCGTGGTCTCTGGTAAAGCACCGACTTGTCGGCCGGCAATGATGAGAGAGCCATGGCTGCAAAAGTGTCCATAATAAGGTTTACCCATAACATTTGCGTAACCGTAAGCGGAGAATCCGTTCCCATAAAAGCGCCGAAGAGCACTATGAGACACGCGCAGACGTTAATTGTCATCTGGAATATGATGAACCTGCGTATGTTCTGATAGAGTGAGCGCCCCCACATGATAGCCTTGTTTATGCTCGCGAACGAGTTGTCAATTATGGTAATGTCGCTAGCCTCCTTTGCACGCGACGTACCGTCTCCCATGGAGAGGCCCACCTGGGCTTTGCTGAGTGCCGGAGCGTCATTCGTTCCGTCGCCTGTCACGGCCACGACCTCATTGCACTGCTGCAGAAGGGTTACAAGCCTTGCCTTGTCATTGGGACGCGCACGGGAGAGAATCTTGAAACTGTCGCTGCCGACAAGCGCAAGAGCCTCTTCATCACTCATCGCCTCGAATTCGGGGCCGGTAATCCGCTGCGGCTCCTCATTCTCGCCGACAAGACCTATCTGACGGCCTATCTCGTTGGCTGTACCCGGGTTGTCGCCTGTCACTATTATTACCCTTACATGGGCATTCTCCGTGCACATCCTTATGGCTTCGGGAACATCTTCCCTGACAGGGTCGGCAATACCCACTACACCAAGGAAAATGGTATCATTATGCGCCTCAACAGCATTGCCTTCAGCAGGAATAGGCTGATAGGCAAAGGCAAGGGTACGCATTGCGCGTTTCTGATACCCGGCTAAAGCGTTCTGGACCTCCTCTGCCGTTCCATCACCGGCTATGCCGTCACACATTCCAAGGACGACCTCGGGTGCTCCCTTTATAAAGCGTATGGGCTGCTCATCATTATTCAAAATAACGGTCGATATCATCCTTTTTGTCTCGGTGGAGAATGGCTCCTGATGCAGATATACTGCATTGTCACGATAGACATCATAGTCGGGGCCGTTCTTGTGCATCCACTTTAACAGAGCTACCTCTGTGGGGTTACCGATTGTGACAATCTCATTGTTCTCGTCCTTTGAGACCTCGGCTGTAGAGTTGACGGCCATGTTTGCCCTTACAAGTTCAAGTTCCTTTTCGCCACCAAAGAAACAGGTCTCCATTACAGTCATCTTGTTCTTTGTAAGAGTTCCTGTCTTGTCGGTACAGATTACGGTCGCCGCACCCATTGTCTCACAGGCATGCAACTTGCGCACCAGATTCTTCTCTCGCAGCATGCGACGCATGCTCAGTGCAAGACTCACTGTCACGCTCATTGGAAGGCCTTCGGGCACAGCAACGACAATCAGCGTCACGGCAATCATGATTGATGCCAGGATGAACTCTATGAGATGAATGAACCCGTCATCGGCACTGCCCGAAAGCAGATAATACATCAGACGGCCAATCACAATGAGCACTGCAAATACGAAGCTTACAATTGATATGAACTTGCTCAACTGGGCAAGCTGCTTGTTGAGAGGTGTCTCGACGTCGCTGCCCTCATTGACCTTGGCAACGCCCTTGCCCTCCTCGGTATCCATACCTACAGCTTTAACGCGATATACGGCCGTACCCTCAATCACGGTGGAACCGCGCAGAAGGAAATTGGAAGCATATGTGGCATCAGGGTCAAAGTTCTCCTCGACGGTTGTCTTTGTGGCGTATGGTTCCCCCGTGAAATTGGACTCATCAACGCGCAGGGTGTTCGACTCTATGAGTTCTCCGTCAGCGGGTATCTCATCGCCGCTCTCGAGTTTCACCACATCGCCGACCACCACATCATGTTTTTTAATAAGCAACATCTGTGAATGACGCCTGCCCTTTACCATGCGGAACACCTTTACAGGACGGGAATCCTTGACCTTGTTCAGAATCTCGAACTCTTTGTTCGCCTTCACTTCGAAAATGAAGGCAACACCAGTAGCCAATAATAGAGCCGAGAGCACTCCTAAAGGTTCAAGGAATATTGACAAATCCTTTCCCATGCATGAGTATTCGTAGACTGCCACTATCAGCGAAAAAGAGAACACTACAAGAAGTACGATTATTATCGGGTCCTTGAATTTCTGAAGATATTGTTTCCACAACGGTTCTTTCTCGGGAGGCGGGATTCTGTTAAGGCCTACTCCCTTTCTTACAGTATCCGATTCGTTGGAAAGACATTTGAAGTCGTTTTTTCTTTTCATTTGCTCCTGAAACTTATTATTATGCTACAAAAATATAGACATAAGAATAACTTCAAGGTAAAAATCCAACCGTTTGGATTTTGGTTGCGATACGGTTACACAATGTGCAAATAATTAATAAACATGGCTTTAAAACGAAAAGATATCAATCAACACTGAGCCTGCGCCATAATTCTGTTTCCGAAATTGCGACAGGAGCATCCATCGATGAACGCTGCAGGTAGAAGCAGGCACTGTCAAGCGGCAGAAAATAGCTTTTGGAAACCGAATCGAACTTCACACAATAGTTCTCCTTGCCGGCGAGCCCATGAACGCCCATGAACGCCTTGTTGATATAACTCTTCAGGCTGCTGCGATGACGGATAATATTGGCGATATACCCCAGGAAACTGGAGTTGGAAGAGTCTTTGGTTGAAATGAATTCATATATTGCCATGAGATTGCATATCACTTGTGCCCATTCTTCTCCTTTTGCAACGAGCAGACGAGATGAACTCAATATATCGAAATTCCCGTCAGGCATCAGTTCATCGGCAGCATCATTCTCAAGATAGGCAAGCGCCTGCTCAAAGCACTCTTGAGAGACACCTCGCCTACCATAC
Source organism: Bacteroidaceae bacterium (assembly GCA_017536695.1). GTDB lineage: Bacteria > Bacteroidota > Bacteroidia > Bacteroidales > Bacteroidaceae > HGM04593. The sequence goes on from JAFXGX010000028.1 coordinate 28,836, forward strand.
CTGAGCAACAGCAGATAGAAGGTCTTGGCCTGCGGTGCCGACTCGAACTTCAGTTTCTCATATCCGAGTTGCTTGAGACAGAAGTCATATCTCCAGTTCATTACCACATCGCTCATGATTGCCGACTCGGAACTGAGATAATCGTACAATATACGGTAATACCCCTCATACGAGAGCAGACACACCGGAGTATCGAGCAGTTCAACAAAATGGAGTATACGGCGCTTGAGTTCTGTAGATATGTCAATACAGAGGAAGTCGTTTCCACGCGTCATCCTGCCATCATCATCAAGCATGTAGCTGTCCTGAATCTTTATCATCAGAAAAGCATTGTACGGGAGTGATGAGACATCAATGTTACATCGCGAGCATACTACCCTGTAGAATGTTTCAGTATCTAATCCTTTCAATATATTGCTCAGGTCATCGAGTTTGGCCCTGTCGCCGGCAGGAACTATGAACTCCATGGAACGCCTGAGCAACCGGAACTTGCTGTCGGCAGTTCCTACGGCATCCCATTGGCGTCCCAACTCCTCTACCACGGAGGGCAGATAGAAAAGTTGCAAGCCTACATCGTTCAGAGCCTTGGTCAACAAGAGATTGTCATAACGGTCGTTGAAGACCTTGTGTGCCTCATCGCAATGTTTCTTTTCAAGATAAACGACCTGCCGCGACGTACATTCGGCCTGGCCATCCGTTGCGGAGATGACAGTACTCCAAGATAAAGAATCATCTCCAAGCGAGAGTTTGACGGCAGACAGCAATATTTTCTCACGCTCATCAACATCATTGTCAGCACCGACTATCGACTCAAGCACATCAAGAATCGCGCCCCTACATTCGCTGCTGACATTACGGAGCGAAGCTATCGCCTGCTGCAATGACAGATAATGTATGAATTCCAGTTCTTCGGCAGCAATGCCACATGACTGCTGCATAGCATCAAGCATAGAGACCTCGTTGCCATGTATATACTTATCGGCCTTGACCATATCGACAGCAAGTTTGAACAAAGCCCTTTTCTGGGCATTATTCAGTTCAGGCACGATGTTGTCAAGTCTCTTTTTCATAATAGCGGCATTGTAGTAACCTGTTGCAAATATAACCTAACAGAATCAAGTGCCCAAAAATAGAGAGAATTTTTTCAAGCATACAGGCAAATGAGAGATAAGAGGCAAAAAAAGAGCCGTGCTTTAAAGCACAGCTCTTCAAATACCGGAGGGAACTTATTTGCCACTGCCGATAACCTTCCAGATTCCGGCAGCAAGAAGAGCGCCGGCAAAAGGTCCCACGATGAATATCCACAACTGCTCAAGCGCAGCACCACCCTCGAACAGAGCAGGACCGATAGAGCGTGCAGGGTTAACCGAAGTACCTGTGTAACGGATACAAACAAGGTGAACAAGCACCAGTGAGAGACCGATTGCAAGACCGGCAAAGTTACCTGCACCCTTCTTGCTGTCAGTGGTACCCAAAACAACAAGAACAAAAATCATAGTAAACACAATCTCGGCAACGAGACCACCTGTAAGGCTGACACCGGGCTGGCATGCATTAGCACCTGTTCCGACTACAGCCTCGCCGCTTGTAGAGGTACACAGATAAAGGATTGCCGCACCTGCAATTGCACCGATAACCTGGAACAGCATGTAGAGAACAGCATCCTTTGTGTTCATGCGACCGCTGACCCATACACCGAGAGTGATGGCAGGATTGATGTGGCAACCACTGATGCCACCGATGGCATATGCCATAGCAACTACAGCAAGACCAAACGCCAATGAAGTGCCTACAACCGTAGAGGCAAAGGCCGGATCGGCAGAATTACAACCAAGGCTTACGGCAGCACCGCAACCCATGAGCACCAGCACCATTGTGCCGACTGCTTCAGCAAGATACTTTTTCATAGCTTGATAATTTAGACTTAGAAATTATACTTTTACTAAACAGGCATCAACGGATACCATACTGCGCAAACGTACAAAAAAAGTGAAAACAAATAAAAAAATCATACAAAAAATCAATACAGAGGAGCAATTTGTGCTAATGATAGTCCAAGCGACAAGAATTTTCATCAGTCCTAACGGAGATATACCCGACAAATATTCTTAAATATCAAGTATTCATGTTGCAGAAGAATTTATTCCCCGACAACCGCTATTACAACACTATTTTTTCTGTCACATCATTGTCTGAACAGAATAATAATCATATATTTGCGATATGAACTCAGGGGGGGACGGAACAGCGTTCATCGAATAAGAAAATGTTTTCAGTAATTTTACAGTTTCCGACTCCCGAACGGTATTACCAAGAAAAACACAATGACCGACAAACAGATAATTGAAGCGCTTATAGAACGTGACACGCACGTGACCGAGCAGTTCTTTTTCAGGGACTGCCGGCCGCTCTTCACAAGTGTCATACGTCAGATTTTCCCGTACTTTGTCGACTATGATGAGTTCGTGAACGAATTCTACATATACCTCATGGAGAACGACGCCTACAGGCTCAGACAGTTCCAAGGGCGCAGTACCATATACCAATGGCTGAAGGTTGTTGCCATACGCTACTTCTTGGCCAAACGCGACAGCATGATAGAAATATGCCCCAAAGCACCTCTTTCCGATAGTAGCGGGGAAGATGCCGGCGCTGATGAAGAGCCAGGCATGACTGCCCGTATGGACATTGAGCGTCTGTTGGCTCTAATGAGCAACAAGAGGTACGAATATGTAATTAGAAGAGTTGTCCTGCAGGAAGCCGAGCCGAAAGATGTGGCAAAGGAGCTGGGGACAAACGTAGCTAACCTGTATAATATTAAGAAACGTGCTCTCGAGGCTCTGACCGAGATAGCGCTAAAGGAGATTGGGAAATATGAAAAGAAAATCAGTAAATAACATCTCGGATGAAGTACTGGCGGCATTCCTTGACGGCAATGCGACAGCACAGGAGAGTCAGGCCATTCTGGACATGATGTCCGAAGATGAAGGATTGAGGGAATTGTTGCATATTTCTCAGTCGGTGGATGCAGAACTTGCCGCGTTACCACTGGACGCAGCATCTATTCCCATGACAGCCATAGCAGCGTCATGCCCCGAAGAGAACATCTGCAGCCTTGAATGCGAGAAATATATCCTCAACTACTTCAAGATTGAATTCGATGAGCCATCCCTGCTAAATGAGTCCATAGGACATGGTTGGCTGAACAATGATGGTACGGCCCTGCACAACATCGGACGTCTGCTTGAAAATCATGGTTTGCATGTGACACGCCGTTACAACAGCAACATCGAGACCATGGCAAAGGTAATGGCTGACGGCGAATGTGTAATTGCAGTCGTAGACGGAGGCGAACTGCTCGGGAACAGAGAGGAAGAGTTGTACGAAGATATATACATGGGAGAGATTCCCGACCACACTGTCATTGTGACTTCATGCGACCTTGAGAGCGGAACGGTAACGGTGTCCGACCCCAACTCGCCCAACTGCGAGGATAAATACCCCATTGAGCAGTTCATCGACGCATGGAACGATTCAAAGAACTTCATGCTGTCCGCAGCCCCTTACGGATGCAAGGAATATACCCCTACCCCCATAGACATTTCCGACATTGAGCTTGATGAAGAGCTTGAGCGGCTTACAGAGACCATTGCCGAGAATGCACATGAGATATGGGCCCTGAACCGCAAAGCAGACGGATGGACCTACGGTCCGAAGCGCGATGACACGCTCAAGCAGACCCCCGACATGGTACCGTACGCTAAGCTCCCCGAAAGCGAGAAGAGATATGACCGCGAAATGGCCGTCAGAACAATAAAACTGCTGAAGAAACTCGGATACGACATTGTCAAGCACAAAGAGTCCGATAATTCCAGAAGCATTGGAAGACGCATAAATCCGATATTCGGTTATGACAAGGAGATACGCGCATGCTGCTCCGCCCCGGATAATGAGATAGAACTCCCTGATGCGTGTGATGAATCAGAATTTTAACCGGTAACAGTCCGGATGCGAAAGCCATAAACGACACCATAATACGTAACACTTGATTTAGAAGCTATATATGTTTCCACCAATATCAGGCATCCTATGTAACGCCAACCCTGTCAGCAACATCTTCGCCACATGGCAGGAAGTCACGAATATCGATTTTTATGTCATATACCACTGGCTTGCGATATTCGCATTGCTGCTGGCAGCAACCCTCTGGATTCTTTACAGACAGAAATCCACAAGCCTGCTCGGGAGCATATCGAACAACCTCCTTATAGTATCCTCGGGTATATGGCTGTTGGGATTCCTGATATACATGATAGGATTCTACAGACCGGGACTGAATTTCCTTTCAGTGATACCGCGGGCTATAATTTCATCGTTCAAGATGTTTGTAGTCTCGAATGACCTTGCACGAGTTCCGTCAGAGTTACAGAAGGATGACCTCTTCCTGACAATCTTCTCGCTGGTGCATTTTTCCGCGGCCTTCATTACGTTCCTGTTCATTTTCAAGATGATAGGTTACAAGATAAAATCATCGCTGAGCATAATAACCCATAAATATTTCAAGGCGAAAGGTAAAGCCGTACACCTTTTCTGGGGTGTAAACGAAGCCTCGTTCCTGCTGGCAGAGGACATTGTAAGATGCCACCCCAATGAGACTATCATCTTCATCGATATTGATGAGGAGAGCGACTCTTCATCACAGAAGAAAGCCACGCTGAGCCACATTACTAATACTATCACGATAAAGGACAGCGAGATTGAACGTCTGAACTCGATAGGGGCACTTGTCGACAACTGTTATAACGGCCCAGCCGGGGTAAGCAGTTCGCAAGGCAATGACATATTCGGAGTCCTGCACCTGAAGAATATCGGTACCATTATAGAGAAGAGCTGCCGCACCTCATTCTATTTCCTTTCGAAGAACGAGGCGCAGAATATTGTCGGAGCACTGAAGCTACAACAGGACAAGAGGTTGCGCAGAAGCACGGAGAAAGAGAATATAATCTATGTACATGCACGCAGGGAGGCCAACAACGAGGTGCTTGACCACTATTCACAGTATGACAGCAAGAAGAAGCTTACCAGAATCAAGATTGTGGATTCTGCATACATGTCAATAACAAGCCTCAAGCAGGATATCGGTGCACTGCCCGTAAATTGCGTAGAGATTGACAGCCGCACAGGAACCGTCACATCGCCCTTTACCGCAATGATTATCGGGTTCGGCAGCACAGGACAGGAGGCATTCAAGTTCCTCTACGAGTTCGCTGCATTTATCGGCCCCGACAAGAAGAAAAGCCCGTTCAAATGCTATGCCATCGATGAGAAGATAAACAACATAGCAGGACTCATCAAGGAGAAGATGCCGGCTATCGGCAAGGATGAACTGGAGCTTATCCAAGCACCGATGGACTCCGAACCGTTCTGGGACAAAGTACGGGAGATTGCATGTGACCTCAATTATGTTGTCATTGCACTGAGGAACGACTCTGCCGGCCTATCGATGGCAGTAAACATTTTCAAGCATCTGCTGAAGGTACGCAGCAACAGCGGCAGCAAACTCATGATTATGGTAAGATGCTATGACAACAGCAATGTCAAGCGCATGAAAGAGGTCATAAAGAACCTGAACAAAGCTGTCGAAGGATATAACGTGGAAATCAGGCTATTCGGCGAAGAGAAGAGGCTCTATTGCTGCAACACCATACTCTCGGACAAGACACTGACCGAGGCCAAGGAGTTCAACAAGGTCTACGAGAACTCCACGATTAATGCCGAGGAACTATGGCAGAAGAGTTTCGGTGAGGACGAGAGCGAGAGACTGCAGACCCGGAAGAAGATGTCACGCTACCACGCCATATACGATATAAACCGCCGCATTGCACAGAAAATCTCCAACACCCTGCACCGACGTACGAAAATGATGCTCATGGGACTGGATGAGGAGGCTCCAGAATTTGCCGAAAGGTTAAGCGCGCTCCACAATTGTGTCAACTCACGCAAAGAGGAGACTACAACATACAGATGCAGTGGCGAGGATGCCACACTGCTGATGAACATCGCCATGACAGAGCATGAGCGCTGGATAGCATCGCAGAAGCTCATGGGATATACATATGCCAAGGAGAGTGACTTCGTAAAGAAGATGCATAAGTGCATATGCCCGTGGGATGAGCTCGATGAACAGACACAGTCATATGACTGCAACGTGGTAGACACCACAATTAGGATGGAGTACAACGGGAGCTTGAGAAACCGGCAATAGAGACATTCTCTAAAGAAACACTACAGCAAAGATAACTTAAACTAACATAAACACTATGAATGACAATGACATCATCATCAAAGATCCTGATATTGTAATCATGGATGGCTTCGACTCTGATGAAGAGACTATGTGGGAACTACTTGTGGATAAAATAATGAAAGGCGAGGTCATTCCCGTTATAGGAGAAAACATAGTTCTTGAGGGCAAGACAAGTGTAAAGAAGCTCCTGATAAGCCATTTGTCAAAGACCATGGGTGTAGAGAGCAAGCCTAAAAGTTATTCACAGTTATTGTTTGACAGCAACAACAAAAAAGGCAAGGAACTGATATACGGAAAACTGAGCCAATTGATCAATATTAATCAAGATAAATTTACACCTTCTAAACTGCTGAAGAGAATCCTATCTATCCAGCAGTTCCCATTCGTTATAACAACGACTATCGATTACACAGTAGAGAATACCATGCGAGATATCTGGAACAAGCGTGAAAGAGACTTGAAAGTGTTGGTATTCAATAATGACCCGAAGGATATTCCGGCCAGCGGAGATATTTCCAAGGATTCAGATGTAGAAATACCAACAATCTATTATATGTTCGGCAAGGCCAATACTCCACGCTTGAACAGTTTCGTTGTGACAGATGAAGACATGCTCTCATTCTGCCAGTCATGGTTGACCGAGGACAAGCATCCACAAAAACTATCGCGTGTATTAGGCGACAAGTTCCTGTTGTTTCTGGGATGTAATTATCCAGATTGGCTGATACGCTTCATATGGTATTCTATGCGCCAGAAGCTTGACAAGTCGGGCATGCTTGTCGATGAAGAGGTTGAGGATTCATTGATTGATTTTTTGAACAGGATAAATGTAAATACTGATAAAAATCCCGAGTCAGTCATTTCGGAAATAGAGAAACGTGTTGCGAAGAGAATGATCGAGAATAACAAATACCTTTTTGAGGCCCCCAAGGAGAGGACAGATGTATTCATCTCATATTCCAGAATGGATGAGACTATGACTGAGAATTTGTACAACGCATTGACAAAGAGAGGGCTCAACGTATGGTACGACCGCAAAAACCTTGCGGCTGGAGACAAATGGCTGGAGAAAATCAACACAGCAATCAAGACAACAAAATTCTGTGTTGTCATTATATCAAAGTCAATGTTATCACAGGTAAACGAGAGTCACGTCTACCGCAAAGAGTGGAACATGGCTATTGAGCATTCACGCGGAATGGGCAGCAAGCGCGGATTCATAATACCAGTATTGCTCGATGACGTGGACTTGTATGATGAAAGCCTGGATTTACCGAACGAGCTCAAGACGCACAATGCCTTATCGTTATCTGAGAGTTGCACTATGGCAGATATTGCCCAATGTGTACTGGACCGCGTCAACGGACTGGCAAAATAACAATCCATTCAGATAGTCAAACTGATTCTTAGATACGTAACTATGAACAACATAAAGAACAACAATCCTTGGTTAGGATTGAAGACATACGAAGAGGGACAGATATTATACGGCAGAACGGATGAAATAAATACTTTGTCCCAGAATATCCTGTTCAACATACAGACCATCATATACGGAAAATCAGGAATAGGAAAATCCTCTATACTGAATGCAGGAGTCTACCCCATCCTGCGACGTTCAAACTTTTTCCCTGTAAATATCCGTCTGGTACACAACCAGCCGGAAAAAAGTTACAACACACAGATATGGGACTGCGTCATTGACAGCCTCTACCATCTGCGTAGGGAAATTCTGACTTCAGATGGAACTATCGAGACTATAAAGGATTTAAAAGGGCGATATGAAGAACTGGCTCCCAAGAAAGAGAATGAGAGCCTGTGGGAGATGTTCCATCGCAACGTATTCTATGATGAAAAGGATGAGCGAATACAGCCCGTTCTGGTCTTTGACCAGTTCGAAGAGATTTTCACGAGGGAAAAAGATTTGAAAAAGGTTGCCGCATTATTCAACGAACTGGCCGACCTCATCAACAATGTTGTACCGGCACATCTGTGTACAAGCAAAAAAGAAGAGGATGATAATAAAGGCAATGAACCGGCTGAGAATGATGACATATTACTGGATGATGAGTTCAATGCAGAGTTTACCAGTTATATGACAGAATCCAACTTTCACGTTGTACTGTCGTTGCGCGAAGATTTCCTCTCACATCTTGAACGGAATATTTCAAATATTCCATCCCTGAAACATAATCGTTATTGCTTGAAGCCCTTAAGCGAGGAGCAGGCTGCATCAATCATAATGGATCCGGCTCCAGGGCTCGTTTCAATAGATGTTGCCAAGGAGATTATCAGCAAGGCTACAGGAGTCCCGACCTCAGAATTCAACTTAGGGGATGAACCGGAATTGGAGGTAGAATCCGCTATATTGTCATTGTTTATGAGCGAACTGTATGACAGGATTCCGTCAGGTAGCAGAACTATTGAGAAATCCATGGTTATAGAGTTGGGCGACAACATCATACAGGAATTCTACGAGAGGACTATATCCAATATAGCAGAAGATTGTGCTGAATATCTGGAACACAAGCTCATAACAGAAGACGGGCGCAGAGACAGCGTCTATGAATCACATATAATCAAACGCAAGAAATTCAAGGCAAGCGACCTGGAATTTCTGAAGAAACAACGTCTGATCCGAGAGTTTCCTTGGAACAACGGCATACGTATCGAGTTCATCCATGACGTCCTCTGCCCCATCATCATACAGCGTAAAGAACAGCGTAAGCTTGCGAAGATAAGAGAGGAAGAGGAGCGCAAGAAAGAAATCGAGAGAGAGAGGATAATGCAGGAGACGAAAAGGAAAGAAGAGAGACTCAGAAGGAAGAACCGCAACATTCTAATCTCCTCTATCAGTATATTCGTTGCTGCGGCAGCCGCTCTTTTTGGTTATTTATACAGCTTTGAATGGGAATACAAGGAATACTATGAGTCGTTTGTCTGGAGATACGAAATGCCATTCGGCATCAACAGATTATCCGAAAACGAACTTAAGGAGAGAGCATCGTTCTTCGAACTTTCGAAGGATGGCCGTTTAGGAAGCCATTGGAAAAGAGTACGTGTACTGAACAGTTCCATGAACCTGATAACGGGTAAAAGTCCCGGCACCTTATTGGTTCCCACATACAACGAGCAGGATGATGAAGCTAACATTGTACTGAAGATGCGATTGAAGGAGCATTGTATCTGGGAACTTGTGACAGACAGAAGCGGTAAGATGCCTTTGCAGGTAAAATTCTATGACCGCAGGCACGAACTAATCTGCTGTTTCTCGATGGTATGTCACTACGAGAATGACACCTTGAGATATGCTTTCGGATGGTATACCGATGAATATGGACAACCCATCCTATCAACAAGAAAGAATGGAGGAAGTATTGTAAAAATCACATTCGATGACTACGGCTTCAGGAGCTTTATTGAATATTTTGATGCATGGAAGAACAGAGCCAGAAACGATGACAATGCATTTGCGCAGCGATATGAATATAGCAACCACCCTGACAGTCTGGGGTTGTTGTTACGATACGGCTCGGCAAATGCTTCGGGTGAGTATGTATATAACAAGATAGGAAATTCCGGCAGCAAGGCAAATTATGAAATGCGTAATGGGAAATGGTTGCTTACGCGGAACATTTCTCTTGACCCGGAAGGGAACATTTGCCCCATGGAACAAGGATATTCAATTACCGAGTATGAATATGATGAAAAAGGCAGAGAAACAAGAATGAGCTACTATGACGCAGAGCACAACCCTGCCGTTGACTTACAGGACAACAACACACACAGCTACGAATACCATTACGACAGATATGGCAACATTACCGATATATATTACTATGACATAAATGGAGAACTTCAGAGCGAAGGACTTGCCCATCTGAAAGTAAAGATAGACAGTATAAACGGCAACAGATTGGAACTTGCACGCTATGACTGCAATGGCAATCTGTATGACAACACCAATATTCGCGAGAAGTATGAGGATGAAAGACACCCCGATAAAGTCACAGAAATCCGCAATCTTGATATCGATGGCAACATAGTCAGGGATAGAGATGGGGTTTACATAACAAAATATGAATACAATGCTGACGGTAACCTGACAGGAACATACTTCTACGAAGAGGACGGAATTACTCCGATGCTGGGCAACAAGGGATACTGGGGCAACGTGTCTGTATTTGAGAATGGCAAGCTCATCGAGGATTATTATATCGGTACAGACGGGGAGCTTACAGCAACGACTGAAGGGTATGCAAAAACGTTATATGCATACGACGATAAGGGAAACCGTATCGAGGAGACATATTATGACAGCAACAACCGGAAATATTCACTTGATGACTATTACACCATCACATACAAATACGATGCATTCAATAATCAGATACAGAAAAACTTCAAGGACATTTTCGGTAATAATGCACCGAAAAAAGTTGTTGTAAAATCAAAATATGATGCGTGGGGAAATGAAATTGAAATGGCCTACTTTGACAGTGATGAAGAAAAGAGGGTCGAAAACATGCAGAATATCCACCGTACATGTTACGGATATGATTTATTATTCTATCTTAACGAGGTAAGATATTACGATAAGAATAACGAACTGACCGGATGTCCGGAAGACACGACATATGCCATTGTGCGTTATGTAAACGATGAATTCGGAAATAGAACCTCAACAGAGTACTTCGACAAAAATGAAGAGGCTTGTGATTGTGCAGATGGATATCACAGGATGTCGAGAACATTCAATGCCTATGGAATGGTCATTTCTGAAAAATACTACGGCGCCAATGGAAATCGCAGAAGACACACAAATGGTAGTTGGGAAGGCCGTTGTACATATGACAGGTCATTTATTTATAAATTTGCGACAGTTTCAGGGCACGACATGCAAGGCAATCTTATGAACACTAATGAAGGATGGGCATATAAGACATTTAAATATGACAAGCTGGGCAATAATACCGAAATAGCATACTTCGACAAAGACAGTATCCCTTTCATGCACCCCGATGGACACCATAAAGTAATAAGCACATACGAAGGGTACAATGAAACGAGAATAGAATATTATGACAAGGAGAATAAACTGTTATCCCAAAATGCAATTATTGTCAATGAGTATGACAGCTACAACAACCTGTTGTCAATTGCGTTTTATAACGGTGACGGCAGCAATGGAGAGAGCGAGAGCGGATGGCACAGGGCAAACAAAAAATACGATGAGATGAACAGGTGTGTGGAACTCATTTTTGTGGATAAGCACGGTATGCCTGTAGATGTCGAAGAAGAGGGGCGCTCCAGATATAAAGTCAAATACACATATGATGAGAACGGAGGAAGCTCAAAGTGGCATTATAAGGCCAATGGCGATAGTGTATGCATTGACGGTCGTGTTTTGGACATGGCCATTTTCGGAGGTCATTACAGCGGTCAGGTGAAAGAGGGTCTCCCTCATGGGAAAGGCTTCTACATGAATACTTCCGGCACCTCGTATGAAGGAGAGTGGAAATATGGAAGACTATCAGGTAGAGGCAAATATAGATTTGATAATGGAGACTATTATGTAGGTGATTTTGAGGATAATAAATTCAATGGTTATGGAACAACCTACACCGGGCAGGATTCAATATTTAGGTCGGGATATTTCATTGAAGATCAATTCTTCTGTAACATAATGACATGCGTTGATAAAATTTCACCTAATTCATTGGCGGAATCAGAAGGAATTCTCTCTGGCGATATATTTATAGAGTATAATGAGTTCAATTATTTCAAGAACGGGAATAAGACAAATGACATCTGCAAGTTAAATGATGATTTTGAGAAGGTACTTGAAAATTCACGAGATAGAGAGAAGCATATCAAGATTGCACGAAAGGAGAATGATGTGTACGTTTTGAAAGAGTTCCATTTCCCGCCAGGAATGGCTGGTATTACCATAAAAATGTTACCAGTATATCAGGAAACTGTTGATATGGTTTATGATACATACATGAAATAATCCGTCTGTGGGAAAGAGTAGTTAAGCACATATTATACAATACATTATATGAATATTGAAGAGATAAAGCATCTATGCATAAATAAAGAGCATGAACTGCTGGAAAAGCATTTCGGTAATCTTGTGGCGGAAGCTGCACATGAGCGGCCCGAAAGCATTGGAGGGTATGACATGGAACTGCCACGGAGGATTGAGAATGAATACAAAGAGTTCCTGAGAGAATTATGGAGCGGAATTTCCACCGGAGACGCACGCTCGCTGGATGAAATACTTGAAGAGGTCAGACTGCGTTCGCTCATGGCTGAAAGCAGCAGAGAGGCCCTGGAACAGGCTCACAAGGATGCGACAGAGCAGACGCTATGGGAGAGGATTACCCACAGCAACCATAAGGATGTTACGTTCTACAAGGGGCTATTGGAGGAATATACCGGAGAGCTGCTCTACGGCATAAGACGCGATTTCCTTGAAGAGGCTGCCGGAGAATATATTAAAGGCCAAGTCCGTGAATAGATGATAGATTCAACCGCTGGATTTGTTCTCTATAGATAAAACATCAAAACAAAGAACAATGAAAAACAGTTATGTACCGCAACCGGTGGATACAAGTGATATCCAGTTGCCAGAGGAGTTGAATGCATTAGTAGAACAGATGGCCAAGAATGTCCACGAAGTGTGGGCTCAAAGCCGTATTGAGCAAGGATGGATTTATGGAGAAGAACGTAGTGACGTCCTGAAACAGCACCCTTGTCTGGTTCCTTATGATGAGCTTCCCGAAGTAGAAAAGGCCTACGACCGCGATACGGCTCTCGGCACCTTGAAGCTCATCCGCAAGTTAGGCTTCAAGATAGAAAAAGAGTAAAGAACGGATGAAACGGAATTTAATCACATTCTCGGTTGCTGTCATATTTTTGTTTCTTATCTTCCTGACTGGCAACATCATTACTATAGGAGACAAATTGGGCGAGGCATCCCCACTGCTCGAATGGGCATTTTATGCTTTCATTTCAGGAATGGTGGTGTATTACCTGTTGTGGCCTGTCATTAAGTTATGGAAAGCACCTGCATTTCCCGCACTTAATGTTGATGGTGCATGCAGTCCCACACAGCTAAAGGATTTTGCCGGAAGGTTGATAAACAATTGCGGTTATATCACAGATGATCTCTTACGTACCAGACACCAGGCTACTCAAAGAGCTGTTCTAAAGGAAATCGGGACCGAAACCGACAGACTGAAGGAATTTATTTCGGAGGAGATAAATCTGCGCATTGAGGGAAGCAAGGAGCTTAATGTCTCAGGAATAAACTCCAGAATCAAGGAGTGGGCAAAGACCGTGTTTGTCGTTACAGCCGTTTCCCAGAACGGCAAGATGGACTCCTTGGCTGTAATAGGCATCAATCTCCGCCTTATATCTGACATCGTAAAGGCCTCAGGATTCCGCCCTACAAAACCACAGATGATTAAATTATACATCAAGGTCTTGACGACATCCTTGATTACATATATCACATCCAGTGTATTGACAGATGCCATGGACTTTGACCCAACCGATGTAGTCGATGATGTCTCCGATGCTGCATCCGACAGCGTCGATGTTGACGGATTGGACATAGGCAGCTCTTTGGTGGCGAAGCTCAGGAAACTGCCATTGGCCGGCGTCTTGTTGGAATCGGCCATTGAGGGTACTATAAATGCATTGATGACCCTGCGTATCGGTTATGTTACCAAGGCCTATCTGATGCAAGGTCCTGATGCTTTATCAGGCATTAAGGCGAAACGCAAAGTCAAGCGTCAGGCTATCAAAGAGTCATTCAAGGCATTCCCGTCTGTCATAGCAGACACTGGAGCAATGGTCGGTAACAGTGTAGTAAAAGTACTCACGTTTTTCTTCAGAAAATGACTCCCATATGAATAACGGACTCAAACCTGAATGACAAATTACCGGTCAGCGGTCAACTTCCTAAAGGCCGAAGAGATAGAGCGAATGCTTTATCTCTTTTTTTATACCCTGATGATAGATTCCGGTACAACCTCCTCTCATTATTACAAAAACGATAAATCAAGGAAACATGAATGCAGAACCTATTAGATTCGAAATCAGGGACAGCGAAGTCAGGATATATGGTTATTCCCAATTAGAAGGTCGTAAAGGTATTATTGTGGGTGATGGTATGGCTTTTTTCTTTGGTAAAGGTTGTCGAAACCAGGAATTGTACATAGCCAATACATCGACTGGCAAAATCCGCAAACTTGCAACAACAGATGGAAGGTTGTTGGTGGATGATGAAGATATTGACTATGCAGCGATAGCCAATACTTGCGGGAACGGCATCGGGAATGCTCGAGCAAAATCGATACGCTATGCAGGTATCAACAGGTGGGATGGATTCAAGGATGGGATTTGCGCCATTTCCTGGATGCTGTATCCTGACGGGGAATATTTCGCCGACAGCGATGGTTTCGGAATGAAGGAGAATGATGAGGAGGAGGTGTATGCCATCATAGACACCGACCTCGACATAGTGGAGCCATTCCGACCGATAAAAGACATCGCCAAACATCTGAGAGAGTTAAGAACCAAAAATTGTAAAACAGTAAATAACAAAGGAACTATGAAGACAAGAATTTTCAACCTCATCATCATAGATGAGAGCGGCTCAATGTGGAGCATCAAGGATGAAGCAATCAACAGCGTCAACGAAACCATCCAGACAATACGCGCAGCACAGGAGAAGCACGAGGAGCAGGAGCATTACGCTACATTGGTAACCTTCAACAATGACGTCAAGAGCATATATGAATGCGTGCCTGTCGGCGAAGTCAAAGAGTTGAATGATGAAAACTACCACCCCAACTGCAGCACAGCGCTGTACGATGCGATGGGAATGTCACTAAACGCTCTGCGCCCCAAGGTTGCCGAAGATGACAAGGTGGTTGTGACCGTTGTAACGGACGGCTATGAGAATGCGTCGAAGGAGTACACCGGCAAGGCAGTGAAGGCACTCATCGATGAGCTGAAAGCGAAAGGCTGGGTGTTCGCATACATAGGAGCAAACCAGGATGTCGAGGCTGTAGCCGCCACTATTTCAATTACCAATGTGATGATGTTCGAGGCGACAAGCTCGGGCACAGCCGAGATGAGCAAGAAACTGGGTAACGCAAGAAGCCGTCTCTTCGACCGCATGTCATGCAGCAGCTACTGCGCCGAGGAGGCAAACAACGATTTCTTCGATGAGGAAAAATAGTTAAACAACAGAAAAGAACCGATATGGAAACAAAAGTAAACTCAAACGCAAAACGCACAGCGATAAAAGTCAGCCTTGTTGCAGTTATTTCACTTCTATTGCTTATCCCTTTGGCGATGATTAAGGGGGTGATTGAAGATCGTGAACAGACGAAAGATTCTGTTACAATGGAGGTGGCAAACTCTTATGCCAAGCCTCAAACCGTTTCTGCTCCTTATTTGGAGTCGTATATAGTCGAGACAAGAACGGTAGACATGAATATTGAGCCAAGCGGCAAACAGACCTATGTTGAGGATTATGATTCATATTGCTCACAGGTGGATTATACCGCAGATGTCGAAACCGATATATTACATCGCTCGATTTATGATGTGATTGTCTACAACTCCAAGGTTCAGATCTCCGGCAAGCTACCAATCACTGAGAAATCAGTTGTTGCAAGGGATAATGAGTTCCGCTTTAAGGTGACTGACATTAAGGGTTTCAGTAATCCGTCACAGCTGACATTCGGCGGTCAATCCTTTGAGCTTCGGCGTCAGTCGGAAGAGTTTGTTGCCAATGTTGTATTTCCAAAGGGAACGAAGGCAGGTGATATCATTGATTTTGCATTTACCTTTGATTTGAAAGGTACGGAGTCACTCTTCTTCAACCCTTCAAAAGACGGAAATACCACGGTAGCTATAAGCTCATCTTATCCGCACCCAAGTTTTCAGGGAGCGATGCTGCCTAATACCAGAGAGGTTAAGGACGATGGATTCAATGCCACTTGGAGCGTGTCAAGTTTCAATAGTTCGAGCTACGATGATATGGGTGTCAAGTTCGTGGATCCTGCTAACCCTTATCAGCAGTCTATGCGTTCGGCAAAGTATGGAATGCTCATCATCATTCTTGTCTTCGTAGCAGGCTTGTTCGTGGAGTTCCTGACTCGCAAGGAGATTAACCCCATTCAATACGCTGTAATAGGTCTGTCACTCGTGCTGTTCTACTCATTGTTAGTTGCCTTCTCTGAGTTTATGACCTTTGGCGCGGCGTACATTGTTGCCGCTTTGATGACAACAGGCGCACTGATGTTCTACTTCAGAGCCATATTGAGGAGCCGTAGTGCTTATATCCTTGGAGGATTTGTAGCTGTAGTCTATGCTTTGAACTATATGTTACTTCAAATGGAGACTTACGCATTGCTCGCCGGCTCGGTAGTACTCTTCCTGCTCCTCTGCGTTGTAATGCACCTTACAGCAGATATAAACAATAAACAAACAGATAAAACTGAATGACTATGAAACTACTGACTAAAATTCTTCAGGCCTTGCTCGGTGTAGCAGCATTGATACTCACTGCTCTGGTGGCTACAGGCCGCCTTACGTTGAAAGGAATACGCAATTGGTGGAGAAAGCGCTCCAAATGGTTGCGCAGAAGCATCAAGGTAATAGCATCGCTTATTTTGCTTGTATGCCTGGTAGAGTACGGGTATGACATCTACAAGGAAAACTACGGCCGAAGTTATTGGGATGACAGCACTTTGTCGGAGAACATAATGATCCATTCCTTCAATGATGAAACCTACCGACTGTATGACTGCGAGAATGATAAATATCTGACACCAAAGATTGACTGGGTCAGATACGGTTCAGACTCAATTGCCGTATACGCATTGAACGGGAAGCGCGGATTCCTAAACCGCTACACTGGAGAGATTATAATCGATGCCGAGAAGAACAGATACAGCAAAGCATGGGTATTCTCGGAAGGTGCCGCTGCAGTAATGAAGGATGAGATGATCGGATTCATTGACCCGGACAACCGTATTGTAATACCGTTCCAATACCCGAAATGTGATGAGGAGTGTTTCGAGACAGATTATCTGTTCAACAACGGATACTGCTGCATGACAAACAGGGATGGCAGACAGGGAGTCATAGACAAGAAAGGCAACTGGGTTGTGGCACCGGAATACGGCATGGTTTATGAACCTGCGGGCAACGGCATGCGCATTGTTATCAAGAACGGCAAGTATGGCGTGCTGGATGCCGATATGAGATTGCTCTACCCTACCGAGTATGATGATATAAGCATTATAGGGGACGGCAACGGCATTGTACTTGCCAAGGAGGGACGCATGTGGCAAGTGGATGATGAGGGTAATGTTACAAAACCGTTCCTTTTTGACTGCAGCTATTGGCTGGACTGCCCCGAAGGGTACAACGAAGACGGCTGTATCTCGAACGGCCTCTCGCGCTATGCAAAATATGAAGTCAAAGGTTGCTATGGTATTCTTGACCGTTTTACGGGCAAGGCATTGACCTTGGCTATCTACAGCGAGATAAACATGCTCTCGCCCGAAACATTCGAGGTACAGGACCCACACACATATGACTGGCACGTGATCGACAGCAATGGCAACAGAACAAGCCAGCAATGATTGAAATATAAAATTTCAAAGTAGGATGCCGCATAAGAGAATCGGCATCCTACTTTATTGTTTCATCAATATGCATCGAGCAGATCAATCATCTGCGACCAGTCATCCGTACTGCAAAGCTCATTGTAAGGAACAGTGAGTTCGGTATCTCCCCTGTCAATCAGCAGTTTAAGAAGAGACTTGGCTATCAGGGCTTCCTCTCTGAGTTCATCGGCTGATGATGATGAGAAAGAAAATCTATGCTCGAAACATACCGACTTTACCATTGAGGCTGCCTGACTCCAGAGATTCACTCTCTTGAGTTCACAACATAGGTATCTCTTGGCTTTATACCCCGATGCATAGTCGAACGAAGTGACTTCCTCGGGATTCGAGTCCAAATAATATCTACGATAGTCATTATTGACTTTAACCGCGCCGTCCTCCCAAGCCAGCTCGACATATTCATCCCCGACCTCAGTTATCTCGACCACTCCTGAACTGCCCATGTCGAACTTTGCCCCTACGCGGATATCCTCCTCGGTAACATATCGGCTGAATAGCCTTTTGTTCTCCTTGTCATTCTCATCGACTACGCACATCAGCAGTAGAAGTTCCTGGGAATCGGGATTCTCACGCTCGAGAAGCCTCTTATACTCTATTCCACCGTCAAGTATCTCAAGAGCCTTTCCACAGCCGCTCGCAGCCGCCTGTTCAAGAAACTCCTTCAGGCCAGGAACGGCATTCATGAGGTCATCCAATCTGTTTCTTACGAGTATCTGGGCAAAGTTATCCAACCATACATCGGCATCGGGCAGGTCGGCCGGGGGCAGTGCGCCAAGCAGTTCGACGAAACAGGAATAATCACTTATTATCAACGTGTTCCAATTTTTTGAGGCAGATAACCACGCATAGAGAGGGCGTAGAGCCTCGCAGCCATCCAGTATAACCTCATACAGCAGTTTCAGGCACTTCTGCTTCATCTCCTGGCTGTTCCCGGCACATTGTGGTCTTTCGCTGTGTAGCTGCATCACAGAATCCAGCTCAGAGATGATAGTATCCCACACATTCAGGCTCTCATATTTGAATACCATGGAGATTCCCTCCCAACTCAAACATGGATTGTCTATAGCATACTCAGGCGTTTCGACAGTCTCGCCGACAGGTACCGTATACACTTTCTCCAACCAATTGATGACAGCCTCATCCCTGGAGACAGCACTTATGGAGCAGGGAGGAAAATCACCAACAAGAGAAAACTCCTTGCCTACCATCCCGTGAATCTCCCTGTAAGGATAGAACCCCGTAACTCTCGTAGAGTTACCTACCGACATATCCCTTGTACTGTGAACGGAAGTAAGCTCAAGACAGCTCATCACAAAATCAGGCGAGTGCTCTACTACATTAAAAATGATACCCATAATTCTCCTTTACAATTATTCAACAATAAATATTGACCTACATAAGACCCGTCGGCAAACCGTATGGTGCCCTAATTGAAAGATGCTCCCCGCCATATCATCCCGGCTATCTCATAGTTTTGCAGCCATAATCGACAAACTGCAAAATCAACACATTATCCACTGCTATAAGTGTTTATTTTGCGAATATAGGAAAAAAGTTCATATCTTTGCGCTAACGCGCAAAAATAGAATTCAAATACTACAACAATGTCTGACTTAATATTGAAATCAATTGCAGCTATATTTACCATTGCGGGAATTGTAATGATATGTGGATTCATCTATTGCCTGAAAAACCGTAGCCCAAGACTCGACAGGATGATGGCTCAAGGAGAATACAAGACAATCCTGCTGGTTCTGCTACTGGTTCTCACATTCCCGTTGACTTTGTCGGGAATACTTTTCATTTCTGGCCATGGAGCGGACATTTTCATGAGTGAGGATGCCGTTCAAGACCCGAGTCTCATATGGACAATGCTGTTCCACAGCATGGACCCAGGCAATCAGAACATGGCTATTGAAGGATGGCCACGCATGCTGGTGTTTGTGGTTGCCACATTTGGCATCATATTCTTTAACGGGTTGCTTATTTCCTCGATTGTCAGTATGTTCGAAAGACAAATCAACATATGGGAAAAAGGGTTGGCAAGATACCCCAAATTGTTGAAGAAGAGCAATTTCATAACAATCATAGGCAGCAACGAGATGGTCCCGAGCCTTCTGGCGCAGATATTCAGGCGTGATGAGCAGGTCGACTATATCCTTATTCAGACTAGCAACGACATTGACGCTTTCCGCAAACATCTGGCATCGTTCCTGTCTACCGAAGACGAGAGACGTGTCATTCTATACTCGGGAGTACAGACTTCGGCCGAAGACATCTCGTGCCTCTGCCTTGAGTACACAAAAGAGGTGTTCATTTTGGGAGACAGCATCGATGAAGATTCACAATGCGCAAACCATGATGCGATAAACATGAAATCCCTACAGATAATATCGGAACAGCTTCGTGCATCGGGATTAAGTAACAGGAAACTCGTCTGCAGGGTTATGTTCGAGTACCAGACATCATTCTCGATATTCCAGTTCGCCGACATAAGCGACCGGATAAGTTCAATCATTGATTTCAGGCCTTTCAACTACTATGAACTATGGTCACAGCGTATCTTTGTAAACCACAACCTCTCCTTTAATAAAGATGAGCTGGACAATTATCTGCCGTTGGAAGGTATGTGCCCTATCACTGCGGAATCGGATAACTTTGTACACCTTGTAATTGTCGGGATGTCAAAGATGGGAGTATCAATGGCCATTGAGGCCGCACATCTGGCACATTATCCCAACTTCAATATCGACCCGAACCTGAAGACACGCATCACATTCATCGACACAGAATGCGACAAGGAGATGGGATTCTTCAAAGGACGCTTCAAGGAACTGTTCGCATTGTCAAGATATTGCTACAAGAACTCTGCTATAGATAATGACCTCTACGACTCATCGGTGTGGAAGAACAGTAACTTCTTCGAGCAGCACACGCACTTGGGAAAAGATTTCATCGATGTGGAATGGGAGTTCATAAAAGGCGGAATTGAGACAGCGAATATCCATACTTACCTGAAAGATGCCACGAACAACAGCAAGGCCAGGCTGACACTTGCCCTATGCCTGCCACAGGACAACCAGAATGTTGCAGCAGCGCTATATCTGCCCGATGAGGTCTATGAGAAGGCCATCCAGATACTGGTATATCAGCGCCACAACGATTCCATCATCAACAGCATTTCGCAGAAAAACAAGATTAACCTGTACTACAAGCAACTGAAGGCTTTCGGCATGCACTCTGACTCCTACGACGACCATATGATTGAAACAACCAGACATATCGCCGATATCCTTGGGGACAAATATTATGAGATGTACCAGAAAGTTAATTCAGACAACGATGTCAAGAGCACAAGCAGGAAGAATACACGTGGCAAGTCAAAGGCAGCCAAACAGTGGAGCAACATCTACAATGCCAATAGCATCTGGAGCAAGCTAAGGAGTGCCCTCTACGCTACAACCGGTACCATTGAAGAGAAAGATATCCATCTTTTGGCACTGACAGAGCACAACAGATGGGTTATGGAGCAGCTGCTCATGCGTTTCAGGGCATTGACCGAGGAAGAGCAGAAGAAGGTCCTTGAAGGAGAGTACGACAAAGAGGAACTCAAAGGCGACAAGATGGCTCATCTGGACATCTGCTCATTTGACAGGCTTACCGAGGTAGACCCGGTAACATGTAAATACGACATCGGATTCATACAGATTATACCGTCGATTCTTGAGGCTTTCAAGAACAAGTAAGATGACATTACCAATACAACAGCCATATGGGAAATTCCATAAATCAGTATGCAATTGGCGAGATTCTTGACGTCCCATCATGAATGTCATTCTATATTTGCAAGGTCATTGGCTCGTTCATCCTTTAGCGGCCCGCACGGCATGAGTTTAACCCATGCTGCATGCGACCAACCGCTAATGAACTCGCCGATAACAAAACTAAAGTTTTGTCATTCTGAGCGTAGCGAAGAATCTCAAACACCCACGCAGCAGAGAACAGATAAACGATTATACAGGACTAACAATAAACCGGACAGATAAATATGAGCGACACTATTTGCGCTTTGGCGACGTCGCAGGGCGGCGCGCTGAATGTGATAAGAGTATCAGGTGAAAAAGCATTCGATATAGTTTCAAGGATATTCGTTCCAAGGAGAGGACCGGGACTGACCGAACGCCGGAGCCACAGCGCCGTCTTCGGTGACATATGCACCAGCGGAACCGAGGTGCTCGATGAGGCCCTGCTCACCGTCATGCGCGCCCCGAACAGCTACACCGGTGAAGACACCATAGAGATAAGCTGTCACGCCTCGCCCTACATCACGCAGCAGATAATGATAAGCCTGCTTGACCTCGGTGCACGTCAGGCTGCACCTGGCGAGTTTACCATGCGCGCCTTCCTCAACGGCAAGATGGACCTGAGCCGTGCCGAAGCTGTTGCCGACCTCATAGCATCCACATCCAAAGCGTCGCACAGACTCGCCATAAACCAATTGAAGGGCGGCTTCAGCAACGAGCTGGGCACGCTACGCGACAAGCTGCTCAGGCTGACATCACTCATTGAGCTAGAGCTTGACTTCAGCGAGGAAGATGTCGAGTTCGCCGACCGCGGCGAGCTCATGCAACTGTGCAACGAGGTGGAAGGCGTCATATCAAGACTTGCCGACTCGTTCAGCGTAGGCAATGCCGTCAAGAACGGCGTTCCAGTTGCCATTGTGGGCGAGACAAATACCGGCAAGAGCACCCTGCTCAATGCACTGCTGCACGAAGAGAGAGCCATCGTGAGCGACATCTGCGGAACGACACGCGACACAGTCGAAGGCATGATGACACTGAGCGGCGTGACATTCCGCTTTGTCGACACAGCAGGAGTGCGCGACACAGATGATGTGATAGAACGCATAGGCATAGAGCGCACCCTCGAGCAACTGAGGAAATCATCAATAGCCCTGTGGCTCATAGACTCCACAGCCGGATACGGACAGATAGAAGAGACAGCAAGCAGACTGCTACCAGTCTGCACAGGGAAGAAACTCGCAGTCCTTGTCAACAAATGCGATATCATAGACCCTTTGTCACTATCAAGAGTCATGGAATATGGCAAAGCCATGGTAGAGAAATATGGCAAGGAAACAGAGTGGGACAGCCGTGACCTGTGGGCCATATCGGCACGCCAAGGAACAAACATGGATAGACTGGAAGAATTCCTTGTGCGCAGCGCCGCCCTACCCTCCATCTCCACTGGCGACGTGGTTGTGACCAACGTAAGACACTACGAAGCCCTGGTTCGCGCCCTTGAGAACATCAAGGAAGTGAAACAGAGCCTTGCCAATGGCATCAGCGGCGACCTCGTTAGCGAGCCCCTCCGCGCAGCCATCCGCAACCTTTCCGAAATAGTCGGCGAAGTGACCAGCGATGAAGTCCTCGGGAATATATTCGCCAATTTTTGCATCGGGAAATAGCATCGTCATGCCAGTACCACACGTCATCCCTGGCTTGACCGGGGGGGCTCATCCATCCCTGGCCTAACGAAATCACCTCTGAGCAGGCAATGCTTGCGGCTTATGATGTCCTCAGTAGAATCTTTGGTCAGAGGGCAGTTGTGAATGCTTACTATCGTACTGACCCGATACAATGGCTGTCAGAGATGATGATGACGAGTTCTTTAAGCACGTAAAATTCTTCGGCTACGATGACCCGAAAGAGGATTGAAAAATCCGAGAACGATCCGCGGATTCTGCACCCATGTTCTGAGTGAAAGGAAAGAAGAAAGCCTCCGGCTATAATCAGCTGTAGGCTTTCTTTGGTAATTTCGCCAATTAATGTACTCGAGTTGTGATTAAATTCTTATATTTGCTATTCTTGAAAATGTGCTATTATAGTTTTAGGCTATTAACCAACAATATTTAGGAGTTTTTTATATGGCAGGAGTAGGTATTTCGTTAAACATTAAGGGACTAGAAATAGATTTAGATGCCTTGGAAAAGTATCATCAAACAAAAATTGAGACTCAAGATGAGTTTTGTGATGAACTTCAGTCTGTACTGGATCGCCATATTGCGAGTTTGGTGTGGGATGAAGAATATAGCGGTGATAATATGGTTTTGGGTATCAACAAAAAGACTCATAGGCCATATATTGAATCTGAGGACAACTTAGAAGGGTGTGATATTTACAATATTGCAGACTATTTACCTGCTTTTTCGATTGATTACGAAGATCACTATTGGGAGTTTGTTGATGTAGCACCTTTGAAAGCGTTAGCTGAAAAGTATATTAAAGTAGAAAAGTTTAACGATACAAGGCATGAACAAATTAGCGCTTTGCAGAAAATTACGTCCTATGAATTTAGGCGTTTCTTTCATGAAGTGTTTAATGAATATTTGGAAGATGTAAACAATAGTGCTAGAGCAATAACTAAGCCTGTTCCAGTATTCCAAATTGCCCAAAAGAAAGGTAAACGATTCTTCGGCGTCGATTCGTATACATTGAAACCGGTTATCGGTATATTGGAGTCTATGGATTCATGCGATGTGTACGATATTGATGAAATATGTAAATGTTTCGAAAAAGATGATAGGGGCTATTATGTCACAACGGGCACCTATAACGATAAATTTGTTTTGAAAGACAAATCTGTTCTAAATGCTTTGGTATCGCGATATTTTTCAAATAAAGAAAGTGAGAATCCTTATTTAGTGCTTAAGCAGACAACTCTGGATTATGTGCTCGATTCTGATGAAGAATTTGTTAGGGTATATGTTCCGAAATATGATCTCTGGTCTTATCGTACTTTAGTCGGTAAATATTATGATTATGTACGCTATCCCAATACTTTTGGGTTTATTCCAAAGGCCCTATACGATTATATTGAGGAGTTTAAGCAGCTTGATAAAGATATTCGCAAGAAAATGGACTCTGCCGATCGGTCACTTGAAACAGCAAGAAAAAGGAAAGCAGAAAAGAAATTTGAACAAGCAATTAACATTTATCTAAGAGTATTAGAGCTAGACCTAGGGTATGACGTATATCATGATTTGATGGTGTGTTACAAAAGACTCAAAGATGAGGATAATTGGGCAGGTATCGTAAGAGAAGCTTATGCAAAGTATCCCGACAACATAGAATATCAAAAAGCATATTTAGGATTGACAGGCCAAAAAGAAACTCCAGTATTAAAGGAGTCCTCATATGAACAAGTCGCATCAAGAATATATGGTGACGAATATCAGAAAGAGATTCGTAAGCTACGAGAGTATACATTTTCAATCGACGATCATCCATTTTATGATTTGTTTTTTACAGAGCTGAGCGAGAGGAAGCGTCGAGCTGAAGATAAAAAATATCAAGCATATCTGGCGGGTATTAGAGAGATTCAAGGATATTTTTCTAATGAAATACGAGAAGGAAGTAGGCTTGAAGGATTAGGTGAATTGGAGTCGGCAATTGAATTGTATGAACGTTTAGTTGCTGAAAAGTGTTATAGGACAACTCCCTATGAGCGCCTAGCGATAATTTATACTAAGATCAAGCGTGAAGACGATTTGAGGCGAATTCTTAATTCTGGTATTAGTTTTTTTGAAACTTTAGAAAAGCAGCAATATGAATATGTGACAAGCTTAGCTGAGAAGTATAATGCTCAGCAAGCGATGAAAGAGATTTTGAAGGACAAAGGTGTTATTAAGTATTGGTTTGGAGATATTGTTTTGTATCAGCAGTATCCAATTGTTGACAAACTAAAAAAACGATTAGAGAAACTTAATAAATAATCATGACATTTGTCGATGTGATGTCGGGTATAATAAATACAGAAAGCCTCCAGCTTTGAGTCTGAGTTTATGAGAAGAAACAGAATCTATTATGAAGCGATAATTGGTATTGCAGTTCCTAATTTAGATGAGGCAAAATCCTCATATGGCGGCTTTATATCTGTACCGCGAACATATCCGCAAGAACCTGACAGTATTAAAAATATCATTCGGAATGTGCGATTAAATAAATAACTCATCTTCAAATTTCAAGTAATTATCAGTATCGGCCGAATTAACTGATTTAAATGTAGAATACGAGACTCATTCCGAATCTCGTATTCTACATTTCACAAGTTTATGTATAGTGTCTATAACAACAAAGGCGACCATTTCACAGCTGAATGGTTGCCATTACCATATATTAAAAAGCTCTTTTACTGCGACCTATGGCCAATTAGTCCATTAGCATCACATCCCTTCTGGCCTTTTCCATTGGATAATGCTCTCTTCTCCTAAAGTTCAATTCAAACAACTTTTCAAACATCTCATCAAACGAAATCATAGAGAGCTCCGCTAACTGCTGAACCCTATTGTTGGGATTATTCCTGCGCGTATCTCGCCACTTTAATAGTTCCAATTTTGCTATATGATGATTATAGCGTGGCTTCAACTCAAACAAATCAATAGATTTCTGATACAACGCTTCACTAACATTAAAGGTAATCTCATAATCATCTGCATGGCTTGTTGGGTTTAGGTCATCTATTCCAGGTGTTAGTATTTTCACTTCAAACTTCACCTTGTTTTCAAAGTCATATCCTTCTGCACTCGGACTTAATTTGGCTATTTCAGCTTCTGTATCACCAATTGTTTTCGTCCCTTTAATAGCTGTTCCGTTGCATATTTTACATGATGGAACAAAATTATAGAGCGACATTCCCACTAATGGACATTTACCCTTGTCTAGCACATGTTCAGTCTCAAATTTCCTAACCTTGGTTCCATCCGCTTTTGTAAAACACCTTACATCTTCTATATCACAATATACACAATTATATATTTCAAATCCGTTTGCGGCATCCACCAAAAAATCTGCAATCTTTTTCTTGTGAGAATCGTACTTAAATCCTCCATTTATAAAAGCTGCTTTTATTGAATTCTGCTCATCTGTTGTCTTCCCATTCAAATAACCGGTAAAGGCACAATACACCCTGGTTAGATATTTGAAATTGCCCACAAGTAATTTCTTGACTGATATATCATTTGGTAAAACAGCTTTAATTTCAGGATATGCTACCAAAAGTCTATCCAATTTCTTCTGCAACTGCCCTATGTTGTATTTTCCCAAATACGCTTTTTTCAAATCTACTGATTTTCGTGACGATACAAACCTATACATACTTAATTTTTCTTAATCTTATTAGCAATTTCATCTGCCATTCTTATAATCATCCTTTTCAAGAACTCATCGCCCAAATTATCGCAAATATATCGCATCCTTCTCTTCTTACCTTCATATTCAGCTTTAACATCTTGATTCTCGCGTACGGCTTTATTATAGAGTGTCACAATTCCTGATATTTCTTCCTTGATGGCATCGCCTATTGAGTTGTTCATAAAGAATGAATTGCTTAACATCTCCATGATATTACCACCAAGTGTCTTCGTTACCACTTTATCCTCCTCTCCTAAACATAGTACATTACTCTCAGGAATATCAGACAAAACAAATGGAGAATGTGTTACCATTATAATATTGATCCCTCGCATATTGGTAAATCTAACACTCTTCAATGTTTTCATCATTATATTGGTAAATTGTCTTTGCATTTCTGGATGGAAGTACAATTCCACTTCATCAAAAATTATATTCATATAGCGATATTTGATTACCTCTAAATGGTCTTTGTCTTTTCGGTAGTTATCATTCCATTCCGAATCAACATTCACTAGATGGTACATCAAATTACTGATAGTATAGGCTATCTGTCTTTCACCTGAACTTATGCTATTAAATGGTATAATTCCATTCCCAGCTAGATTATTTGACAATATTAAATCTACATCAAATATTGGAGGAGGAAGTAAGTTTTGCATAATCCATGTTTTTTGGCCATTAAAACTTACACTCATACCATTTGATCTCATAGCATTTTCTAGAATGTTCAGATTATAGAAACCATTAGCATCCTCATACAAACTGGTTGTCAGATAATTTATGGTCTGAAATAGTTTCTTTGTTATATGGCTATAATCTTGAGCTAATGGTTCTAATTTCACCTTCAATTCTTCATAAAAGAAGTTTTCTTTACTTAGGTAGTTAAAAATAGGTTTATATTTCTTGTAGTTCTTAATTATCTTCAGTGTCTTATAAACAATATAGTCCAATGCATCATCTTTATGAGATTTTCGAACACCATTTTTTATAATACCATATTTCTCATCCCAATACGACAAAATACAATCCCTAACATGATCATATTTTTTGCTTACATTCTGTCTAGTACTAATGTCAAGCACCTCTAACATATTCTCTCCCGAAAATTTTCTATTTTGAGTCGGCCTTATATGTAGCGCAACTACATGTAGATTTCCGTTTATTGTTCTTAACGGATAGTTTCCAGCACTATCTTTATAAAATAAAAGTGCAGACAGTCTTTCTTTTGCTAAAGCATTCTCCTTCACCACATTCAATCTACCATCTTCGCGCATTGGATGCAAAACAACCGGTGTTTGATATCCGTCATTTTTATGAAATATACCTTTCAGCCATACAGAATCTTCTGTAGGTTGTCCATCGTTTGCTTTAATATGCAATGCTTGAAGTCGTGTAGCAGGTGTCGATTCTAAAAGAAAGTCTCTGTAGTTGAAACCATACAAAGAGTAGTTACATACCATTGTATAGAACAATGATTTCAATAATCTTCTACCCTCTCGATGTTTCTTTAGTGGTACATACGACTTATCAATACCATTTTGGTCAAGTATGAAATAAATCTGAGATGCTTCATAAATATAATAATGCTTAACTGAAGCTCTATAGAGTTTTAGTCTTATGTGTCGTCCATGAGCTTCCAAAATATATACGACATTCCCGATTTGAAAACACAAGTCGGCGAACACATAATCTATGAAATGTAGATGCTCTGCTGCAGAAAAGTTGTATCCTTCACCAAGTAATGCTGCTGCTAGATTATTAATTGTACGCACAAGCAATTCTACAATACTACTTTTCCCAGCACCATTTCTTCCGACGACTGCACTAAGACTTATCTTTAATCCTTGAGCATCATATAAAGAAAAATCTTTCTTAGCCTCACTCGTCATTTCCACTTGAGAGTTGTTCTCAGAAATAGAAATGCCTTTGTAGAAATAATACCATTTGTCCTTGTTATACAAAACTTTCTGAATCGCTTCAACCTTTTCATAATGCCGCGGTGAGTTATCAGGAAGTTCATCTATACTAGGATATACAGCCTTGATACCAATTATTCTAAAACTATTATTTGCCATTTTAAAAATTATTATTTATGAAGTACAAAAACTCTCTATCTACCGTCTTTCTCTCCTCGTTCTATATACTTCTTCTAAATTAATAGATATAACTATTATTGTTACTCAATCCTCACCATCTCCGCCAACTGAACAAAATAATCATTAGACCAGATATCAAGTTCCTTCGGATTGCGAACAAAAGGCAACACATCCTCTTTTACTTGCTTTATATCAGCTGTAGAAAGGCGTTCCTTGAGTTTCTCCTTGAATAGTTCTGGTGTAGTATCTTCATTATTGAACTGCTTACATCTTTCAGCCAAATGAGCAAAATCAAGCGGTACATTATGGCGTACATACCACTCAAAGTCGTACCAGTCGCGTCCCTTGACTCTGTTCTTCCAAGCACGATATACTAGGGCGTGCATCTTGCCGGCAAATAAGTCGGGTAAAGTGAAACAACGAGTCATGAATGAATGTGGCTGCAACAACAGTTTTTGCTCAGTCTGAAAATTAAGTGGAGGACAAGTATCAACCTCTATCTTGATTTTAATAGACTTCTCTGTTTGAAACATTACATCATACACATCGGTATTGTCCTTTAGAAAGGCAGATTCAACCTTGCCGAAGTTCTTCTTGTCCTTCTTCTTGATTTCTACCTCACGTCCTACCAAAGCAAATGCATCAACAATAGGTTGGAAATATTTGCTGAAGTCAAATGCATCATCCTGTGCTAGCAGAGAAAAGTCCATATCTTCACTAAAGCGTTGCAACCCATGAAAGATTCTTAGACATGTACCGCCATAGAATGCTGCAGATTCAAAGAATCCACCACTATACAAACCTGCAAGAATCACCTGTTGGTTTACTTCAAAAATAGCGTTTCGCTTATTCTGCTCTGTCGTCAGATCATATCGTGACAACAT
>JAFXGX010000016.1 GCA_017536695.1 Bacteroidaceae bacterium
AAGACAACAACGGCAAGAATAAAACGACCGAGGGATGTTGCTTGCAACTCGTGAGCAAAGTTTTATTCGACTTGTAAACTTTGTGCCGGGACCTTTTGCATACTTTTCAGTCATGAAAAGTATGTGACAGAACGACAACAAAAAGAATATAGAACAACAGGTCAAGGGTAAGTCGTATTGAAGAACACAAGACTGATGTCTATCCCCATTTCTATGTCATCATAAGAAGCATCCCTCAACTTTTTACGTTGAACCTATAAAGTCTAGCACCTTGTTGTAGTTTTGGGTTCTATATTTATATACCTATTATATATAATACAGCACTTGTCCAGGGAGACACACTTAAACAGCAAAAATTCTTGTTTTAAAGCAAAATATACTATCTTTGCACCATCTTCATCTATTCTGAGAATAAAAACAGAATCATGGACAAGCTAAAACAGATAATATTGGATGCGCTGGTATACAGCACCCTGGCCGTCCTCAAGTTCATATTCCTACTGCCATTAAACCTGTGGCTGAAAGCAGCCTCAAAACTGGCGGAACAGAGAAAGAACAACAATCTTGAATACCAGGAGGCCGACGGGATGTGGCCTTTCCTTACCTACATAAAGCAATTCGCATTCGGGTTCGGCTTTGATGCAGCAATATTCCTGTCCTATTTTATAGGAATAATCATGGCAATCATTTTCTGGTTCATATCAATGCTCTCGGCCGAGCATCTGTTCCCGGGCCTTATCGATGGATTCCAGACGGCAATAACCATTATCATATATGCTTATCTGGCTCCGATATACATTTCGCTGTTGCGCGACATCATTCAGATTCTGCTTATTCCTTTCCGTAAATTCCTCAGCTGGGGTTCAAAACCCGCACAGCAAATGGAGCTGGAAATCAAGAACAAATAATTTTTAAAAAAACATTGAGAGCGTTGGGAATCCCAACGCTCTCAATGTTTGTAATCACTTCTTCTTTCGCCCGTAAAGCCTTTTTATCCAGAAATAATATCCTGTCAAAGGGAGCGTCGCTCCCAACAGGGCTGCAAGGAAATATAGCGTCTTTGAGAACAAGCCGCCCCATGTACCTACATGCAAAGTACGCACCCAGCCGCTTGCCTTACTGCGGGGAGAGGCATCGGCATACAGATTCTCTGCCGTTATCTCTCCTGTACTCCCATCAAACTCATATCTGTCATAGGCCCGTTTGTTACCGAAACCTCTTTGTGCTACGGATACGAGAGCATCCGAGACAGTTATTGCCTCATACTCCGGATTCCATGCCGCAACGCTATCAAAAGCGCACTGCCAGGGATGCAATACAGGCGAGTTCGCTACAAGCGCCGTTGCAGCAGTCGTTGCATCGGCCTGCCATGTGGCAGCAGTCACCGCGTCGGCCTGTATTGTCGCCGAGGTAACAGCATCAGTGGTTATGAGCGACGTATCAGCAGGCAACGGAAGTGCTACAGCCGTGCGACTGTCATTTTTGCTTGACGGACGCGCTTCGGCACTAACACTTCTTGCCGCGTCTTTGTCGAAAGGGGAATAGAAGGCATCCCTGTACCAGCTGAATGACCATGTAAGTCCTGTAAGCGCCATGGCAAGCAGGAGCAATGTGACATAAAAACCGCCTGCCACATGAAGGTCGTACCAGAAACGGTTCCACCCTTTGCCTGCAACAATCTTCAAACGGTTCTTGAGCATCTTGCGGTTTCGCGGCCACCAGATCACCACTCCCGTGAGCAATATCACGACAAAAGCCAACGTGCTTGCACCCACAATCATTTTGCCCCAGAAGATACCGCCGTCGGCAGGACGTGTGTCCATAAGCCAACGATGCAGACGGCGCACTGTATTGAAGAACGGAAGACGGCCGGCCTTTCCTTTCACCTCGCCGGTATACTGGTCGACATACACGGCTGTGCGGCTCGGTTTCGAGATGTTCACCTTGTATGCCTCGGCCGGGTCATGGGAAACAACTACTCCTGTAACCTCCACACCATCGGGAAGGGTCGCCTCGACCTTGTCTACAAGTTCATCAATAGATATTGGCTCGCCGACAGGCTCGACGGTTGTCAACTCCCTGTTGCAAAGAGCGACAATATCGCTCTCGAACACGAGCAACGCACCGGTGAAACAGGTTATTGTTATTACGATACCGAAAGGCACGGATACCCAAAGATGCAGTTTCTTAAAAAACTTATTCATAAAACATTATTTTACAGCAACGGAATCATATCGGCTATCTGCAACAGCTACAGAGGCACGAACTACGCAAAGTTATATATTTTCCGACAAACCGCCAATCAAGGCAACAACTTACCTACGCAATCAAGCGATGTAACTTCTATTACAGCACCCTTTGAAGCTGTGGCTGTTGTGGGGTCTATCTTGTATATCGAAGGATAACCATCAGTTGTGGTTACAGGCATATAAGCAAATCCGTTCTCCATAAACGGAGCCTTGCCGAATGCCGACAAGGTCTCGGGCAACCCGTCAACAAACTTCAACGTACCATTGTTCACGTCAAGGACAGCCAGGCTAAGGGCTGAAGGAGCCTTGCCGCCGGGAGTAAGCGGAGCATCGTACATCTGCAGCAGCATATGGCCGTTACCGATATACCATGAGCGCAAGAAAGAACGTCCGCCCGACAAAGCCTCGATATTCACATAGTAACTGCTGTCAAAATCATCCTCGCCCGCCTTTATACGTACCATTCCCGCAGGCAGGGTCGTCTGCTGGCGACTGTCGGCCATGGTCTTTGCATACGACGGGGAGAGCACATAAATATCGCCGTTCTCCGCAGCCCATATCATCTGGTAATATTGCGACTTGTTGCGTCCACAGGCATAGCTTATCCTATCGGTGCTGATTATCTTCTTGGCAGTAAGCGTCTCATCTTCGAATATCGCTACATGGCACTCATCGGGATACTGCGTCCACTGCAACTCGCCTTTCTTGTAGGAACTGCTGTTGCTGCCACCATCCTCACTCTTCACAAGGTCGGGATATTTTACCCATTTGCCGCCATCGGCAGCTGCACCGTACTGACTCAATCCCATTGGCACAGCAGCCGCAAAAAGTTGCTTTCCGCGTTGCTGGAAACCCGCCAGGGTAACATACTCGCCATTGCCAAGGAAGTTCTCGGAAAGATATTTCTTGTCTGCCACGTTCGAACGGTAGCTCTCTTTCTCAGTATCGAGATAAGAGAAAAGGAACATCTTGGGAATGTAACCGTTGGCATCGGCCCACTCGGCAGAGCCGTTACCCGTAGATGCCGTAAGTATATACTTGCCATAGATTCCATATGTGGTAAAACGGTTCACGGCATACTCCTTGCCACGCGCGATGAGGCTGTAGTCATCACCCATCACGAAAGAGCGTGTAAGGCCGGCATTGCCCTGATTGTATGCCAAGCCATAGAGATAGTCTGTACCATGAAACACCCAATAAGAGGCAGCGTCGGTAACCACTCCCTGATTGACCGGAGACACGGTACCCTCTTCAAGGGATTCAGCCGTCAGCAGCACAGGAGTACTGTTGTTGGACATTGTAACTGTTGCCGCAATCACATACGGCTTCACATCATTTGCAGGTGGAGTAACCGCACCACCGTCATCATCGCTTGAACACGAAGCAAGCGACACCACCGAAACTGCCGCAAGCAGCAGGTTCCCGATAAATTTTCTTTTCATAAGTCTTACTATTTATTATTTATACATTATATATACATCAGAAAAACAGATTACATCATTTACCCAACCTCACACGCACTTTCGCATAAAAAGCACGCCCTGCCTTCTGCAGGCTGAAGTTATCGTACAAGCGTTCATCGGTAATATTACGGCACTCAAGAGAGACGTTGTAACGCCCGCCACCGATACCGTAAGAGAGAGTCACATTATGCGACAGCTGCGACGGTACCATATAATCGTCTTTATTGGCACCAATCTTGGCAGAATAGTAACTGAACTCCTTGACATAACGGCCGTCATAGGTAAGCGTAAGCAGATTATCCTTTCCCAAAAGCCCATGCCAATAGAGCGACACATCAAAATCGGCGAACAGCGATGGAAGATTAGTCATCTCCTCGCCGTACCCGAGATTAGGCACCGAACTTCCTATGGCACTTTTCATATTGTCAAGGACCTTCATGTCGGTAAAATTACCTCCGAGTGACAGAAAGCGGTCCAGTGTATACCGCAGCGTTATGTTATAACCTTTTGTGAGCACCTTGCCATAGTTTATATATGTCGCGGCAGCCTTGCCGCCGCTCAGGTCGACAATGTTACGCTGTATATAATCACGTGTATCGCGGTACACCACACCACCCTCGACGTACAACCCATGGCCACCGAATTTTCCGCTGTAGCTGATATTGAGGTTCACATTATGGCTCTTCTCCGGGTCTATGCCGACATCGCCCATCTCAAGGTCCTCATCACCGAACATCTCATCAATAGTAGGCAAACGGCAAGCCTTTTCATACGAAACCTTTGCCTGTAAGCCCGGCAGTATGTGACATGTTCCTGCCGCGCCATAGCCAAACATCCCCAGATTGCGCCTCTCACGCACATAGCTATCGGCATTTCCGGTGGTTGCCATGGGGCCACTCACATAAAGGCTGTAATGTTTCGCAAAGAGAGTCATGTTCCATCTGTCCGACGGCATAAGGCGATAGGATATTCCCGCTACCCCTTTGCGGGTAACCTTTGCGATAGGGTCCTCTGCCCTCTGCGGCAGGAGCAATGAGCTGTTTGTACGCCTGAAAGCATTGAACAGATAATGCACTGTAAAGAGATGGGTATGTGTTCTTCCAGGGCGGTAGTCAATGGTTGCCGTGGCATTCCAGTTATCATTGTCGGAACGCATATGCTGAAGCGACTGCTCGCCTGGTGTATTGAGGCGGTTCATTTCGCCACGCCAGTTGTATTTGCAAGAGGCCGTATCAACGTTTGTCGTAGAGTTACGGTTATAGTTGGCAGTCAAAGAGAGGTCGAGCCCGTCAGCAAACAGATTACGCTTGAGGTATTCAAATGAAGGCATAAGAGAAAAGCCCTTACGGTGTTTCTTGCCATACACAATTTCCTGTCTCACGCCGGTCTGTATTTCCTTATACATCTGCGAATATACCAGCCCCAACATCATGCGGTCGGCCCAAGGCTTGTCGACTACACCCGCCTTGAGAACTGCGGCCTCATTGTGATAGGTATCGTTGAAACGCTCCACGCGGTGCAGTTTCTTCTTCTCGATACTGCCTGTAACAAAATCCTCGACAGGAGCATCTACCATGTAATCATTGTCGGAATAGTTCTGAAAGAAGTTCAGTTCATACGAAAAGCCACTCTTCAACACTTTGCAGAAATTCAAGAAAGAGCTGTGGGTATTGAATGAGCCATAGGAATACGATGCATCAAGCCTCCACCCCTGACGCGCCTTGTCCGTAACAATGTTCACGACACCGCCCATGGCATCAGTTCCGAACTGCACAGGAACCACACCACGATAGACCTCAATGCGCTTTGCATAATTGACGGGGATATTGTTCAGTCCGAAAGAAGGGCCCACGCCATCCTGGGGCACACCGTCAACAAAGACCTTGACATGCTTTCCGCTGAAACCATCGAGCATGATATTCATATCAGACCCCACGCCACCCGATTCACGCAATTTCACACCAGGCGATTTCGCAAGTATATCGCCAAGATTCTTTGAAGCATTGAGATACTCTTCGGTATCGAGCGCCACGACATTGTAGGCAGAACGTCTCAATCGCGAGACACCGCCAGCAGACTCGGCTATGACAAGATCATCAAGCAGAATCTCGCTCTGCACCAGTTCCACATTATATATAACAGGATGATTGTCACCAACGACAATCTCCCTCCTGTAAGTCTCGAAACCCACAGCCGTAACCACCAGATAATACCTTCCCTCGGGCAACTCCAGTTCATAGCATCCGTCATCCCCTGCATATGTACCGAGAGTGCCGCCCTCAACGGCCACCGTCGCATAAGGCACAGCACCCTCGCCTTTTGCAGTCACAGAACCGCGCAGTTTCACATTCCCCGCCGCCAAAGGCAACGAGAACAGGAATATTGAAAGGAATAACAAAGAACGTAAAAATGTAACCATAAAATCCATGTTTTGCAGTTACAAAATTAGATTCATTTCACAGAGGCTACAATTGCAATATTTTGCGATAAAGAGTAAAACCCCTACCAATATGCGTTAACAACATATTGTGATGTAAGCAGTAGAAAGAATAGCAACAAATGACCACTTGCCAAAAGAAGAAAAAAGATATAATGCGTTAATATACAAACAAAAAAACGGCTCCGGGAACACCGGAGCCGCCATATAGGAACATCAAGAGGTCACTTGACAGCCTCAACCGAATATCCGGCCTTCTTCAGCAGTTCAAGTACGCCACGTTCGCCCGGAAGATGAGCCGCGCCGACCACAAACATAGTAGACTTCTCGCTTACTATTGCAGGAATCTTAACCACCCAATCGGCATTGCGGCCATAGATGAGAGCCTCATCCTCCTCGGGAGTGCTGTCGCAGGCATTTCCAAGCTTCTCCTCAGTAACCTCATGAATCTTATCCATATTCTGCGAGAAATATGCATCCGTCAGGTTCTTCATAATCATCATGTTGTACTCCTGATTATCGAGCATGCAGATGAGCTGCTCCTTCTGACGTTCTATGCTGCTTCCAGTGTAGAGGACAGATATCTGGAAGTCAACAGTCTCGAAACCGATTACAGGCTTGCCTGCCTTCTTCGCCTCGTTCTGGAAATAGCTGTCAATCATCGCCGCGGGATTGAAGCCCGGAGTCATCTTCATATACTGTACCATCTGCAACTGTGTGCTGATTGCCGTTGGTGTCATCTTGCCGAGCTGTGCATTAATCATCGGATTGTCCAAGTCGGCACCGAGCAACCCCTTCATAAATGCATTGAGCTTGCCCAACTCCTCCTCTGTCAGGATATCGGAAAGCGACTTGCCATCGGGCAACATCATTGCCGCCATTACCTTCTGCACGCCGTCCATTGACTGCATCTCGGCCATGTCGACCTCACCACACACCTGCTCCACCGCATCCAAAGCCTCCCTGGCACCCGGAATGGAGTCTGCAAACGATGCAGGAGCAAGATGATATGTACCCACTATATACGATGGTTTGCCGATACCATTGCCCGAAATCTTATAAAGCAACTGGGCATTCACGCCCACAATGGCAACTATTGCCAACACTGATGTAAGGAATATTCTTTTCATTTTCATGTTATTTATTACCGACAAAATTAGTAAAAAAGAAGTACAAAGATTTTCAAAAAACGGACATTATTTATTAATAAAGCCTAAATAACAGAGGAGAACAATAAATTGGAGTAATTTTGCGGAAACAAACCACACGTATATTATGAAGAAAATCATTAACCCTTGGATTGGCCTTACCGACAAAGGCTATAACTGCTTTGCATGTGCACCGACAAACCCATACGGATTGAAGATGGAGTTCTATGAGGACGGCGATGACATCGTATCGGTATGGACACCGGGCAGCAACTACCAAGGATGGATGGACACGCTGCACGGCGGCATTCAGGCAACACTGATGGATGAGATAGGCGGCTGGATAATCGCCCGCAAGTTCCAGACATCGGGAATGACCACCAACCTGAACATCAAGTACAAAAAGCCCATACCTACTGGCGAAGAAATCAGGATTGAGATTCGCGGACGCGTGAAGGAGGTAAAGCGCAACTTCGTATTCATTGAGGCCACCATTTCATATGAGGGCACGATATGCTCATCATCCGAGATGACATACTACACATTCCCCAAGGATGTTGCCGAGAAGGATTTCTATTTCAACGGCTGCGAAGTAGAGGAATGACACAATACGTCACGCCTCGAGGAATTGTTTGAAGCATTCCAGCTGCTTTGAGAAAGAGAATGTGCCACACGAAGCCTTGATGCAGTTTCCTGAGAATGCCGTGTATTCACTTGCCGGCATTTCCTTGAATGCCTTAATATTCTCTTCAAGCGCCTTATAGTCGCCGTAGGGAGAGACCAGACCGAAGCTCCACTCCTTGACTATACTTGCGCCCTCACCATCACCGCTGAAAAGGATGGGGACACCGGTGGGTAACAAATCGAAGATTTTGGAAGGGACAGCACCATGTATTGATGCGGCAAGAGGTATTATGGAGAGGTCATACTTCTTCAGTTCCTCATTCATCTCCTGTTTCGATACATATCCATGGTACCATATATTCTTGTCACCATCCTTTATGTATTCAAGAATTTCATCGGTCTGGTTACCGCCACCATAGAGATGCATCTCCACACCGAGTGCAACGAAATCTATCGACTTGAGCAACGGCAACACCCCTTGGGCAACACCGAAAAGGCCTGCATACACAATTTTCAGACGTGACGAGCGCTCTCGTGGCTGCAAACAGACATTCTCCACGGGTTGCAGATTACGATAGAGGAATGTACTCTTACCCGGAAACATTCTCTCAACATGCTCCACGATTTCCTGGGACTGCCCCATGACAGAATGGGCATTCATATATATAAAACGTTCCAGACGGCTAAGCACCTTGAACGAAAGGCTACCCTCGCGAACGAAACCCAGTTCCACTGCTGAACCGGGCCACAGGTCCGACACATTAAGTACCACCTTCTTGCCATACAGTTTCTTGAAGAGCAACATCGCTGATGCTGATACCATAATTGGAGGAGACTGCACAATTATCCTGTCGTAACTCTTTATGAGTTTGCGCTTGAACGCGAAAGACCACATGGTCATTGCATATGAAGTCATTGCAAGAACACGCTTGAACGGATTCTTTGAGACGGTAGCATAGGTCCAATAGCGGTACACCTTTATGCCGTCAATGGTCTCTTTCATGGAGAAACGCCTGCGATAACCGTCGAAGACGCGCCCCTTGGGATAGTTGGGCAAGCATGTCAGGACATCGACATCGACATCGACACCCATAGCCTTCAAGCCCTTCGCAAGGTTTGTTATACGGCTTGGAGCTGCGCCCAATTCCGGTTCGTAATAAAATGAGACTATGAGTGTTTTCATTGATGCAATAATGCTTTATACATGAAATAGCCAAACACAAAGGAGCAAATTTCTAATGATTTACAAAGGTATAAACATTCCATGGAAAAAAAAAGGACGTCATAATTTAATCTACAGAATAATGACTTATATTTGCAATAAACAAAAAACAGACTTACAGAATGAACTATTCCATGATATTCATACTTTTTATGCTACTGTCAGCATTGCCGGTCAAAGCACAAAAAAATGAATTTGGGAAAATAAGATACGAGATTCAAGCAAATGCAATTGTATCCCATGGGGAACATTCGCCATTCTGGTTTACAAGCAACAAGCATGGTTTATCCTCATTGAAAAACAATAGTGCGTATCTCAGCGCCGGAATTTACCGTGATTTTGATGAAAAGAAAGGACTCACATGGGCATACGGCATTGAATTGGCTGGCGCGTGGAACCACTATTCGCCATTCTATGTGCAGCAGCTTTACGCAGACATCAAATACAACTGTTGGGAACTGAGTATCGGCAGTAAAGAACGATGGTCAGAGGGGAAGCACAAGACATTGAGTGGCGGCGGACTAACCTTTTCTCCTAACGCACGCCCCATACCGCAAGTCAGGTTCGGGATAAACGAGTACACAACAGCATCATGGCTATTCAACAACTGGTTGCAAGTAAAGGGACATTTGAGTTATGGTTGGCAAACGGACGGAAATTTCCAAAGAGAACACATGAGCAATGCTCCACTCCAAAGCAGATACGCAGACAAAGTGCTTTTCCACGAGAAGAGCGCATTCATAAAGATTGGCAAACAGGACAGGTTTCCCTTTGCCGTGGAGATGGGACTGGAGATGTATGCCCAGTTCGGCGGACGGGTGTGGGAAAAGAGAACCGGAGGAGACGTCATAATCCATAACTTGCCGCACACATTCGAGGAGTACCTGAAAGCATTCGTACCAATGTCGGGAGGCAGTAAATCTACAGAAATGGACCAGACAAACGTCAACGGCAATGTCTTAGGCAGCTGGCACCTGGCTTTTGACTACAGAAAACACGGATGGAAGATCAAGGCATACTATGAGCATTACTTCGAGGACCATTCGGGAATGCTAGGGTTTGACTATCACTACAACCGCGACGGCAAGAAACAGATGATAACATATCTTCCATGGAGAGACTTTCTGATTGGCGTTGAACTTGCTGTGCCAAAGAACAGAATTATCAGTACTATTTTGTATGAGTTC
Organism: Bacteroidaceae bacterium; assembly: GCA_017536695.1. Lineage (GTDB taxonomy): Bacteria > Bacteroidota > Bacteroidia > Bacteroidales > Bacteroidaceae > HGM04593. Next base: position 10,331 of record JAFXGX010000016.1, read on the forward strand.
ATAACCTCGCGTGACCAGAGCGGCCCAATCCTCCAGAACCCTTCGGGCGACATGATGGGGCAGGCAGGCGGCAAGGACTGGTACTACACACACAGTTACTACCAGTCATGGCAACATTGGGGAATGGCCATGTGCAATCCACATGCACTGTCACCATTGTACAACAAGGAAGCAAACATGACCATGCCATACTCACGCATACAGTCACACCATATTGGATTTGACGGCACACCATGTGAGACTATACATTATCGTGTAATGGGTTCGTGGACCAGACATTGGGGATCATACGAAGACCCGTTGCCCACCCCTCTCTCACAGCTGAGCATAATGGGAGAGGCCACCTTCACGCCCAAGAGATGGAAAGGGTGGAAATTCACAGGAGCTATAGCCTACGACCATAGCCGTCTTATTGGAAACAATTTCGGCGCAACACTCTCCGTTTGCAAATCAGGTTGGTTAAGTAACAAGTAAAGAATGAGAAAGCAGATATATACTATAATGACATTATTCGCCCTCGTACTTACATCGTGCGAGAGCTATCTTGTAAACGGAGACCTGGACGGTTTCTGGCAAGTGAAAAGCATTGAGGACAAGCAGACGGGCGACATAACCCGCTGCAAAGGCGACATATACTACTCGTTCCAAAGAGATTTAGTGCTGGTGTCATGTACACTGTCCAGCAATCCTACGGGACAGATGAAAGAGAACTATATAGCATACTTTACCCATGAGAATGACACGATAAAAATGACGGATTTTAGGATATATCTGGACAGAGACGGGAAACAAGCCCTGCTGCAGAACCTTGAGAAATTCGGACTGTATGAATTATACAACGTGTTTCATGTAGAAGAACTGACAGGAAAATCGCTGGTACTTGATTCGGAAAAGGCACACATTATATTAAAGAAATATTAGAAACTGTTTGAATTTCTAAGAAATGGCGATATAAATTCAAACAGTTTCTTATATTCTGAATCACCCACGAAAGCATTGTACTTTAACATCTGGCTTATTACTTAAGACCTATATTGGCCTGTACACATCCATCATTATATCTACCGACTTAGTCCATGTATAGCAATCGAGTACATGCCTGCGACCTGCCTTGCCCATTTCGACAGCTTTCTCATTATTGTTAAGCAGATACGATATGCGGGCTGCGGCCGACGTTGCGTCATTCCTGCCGACAACGAATCCAGCAATTCCATCCGGAACAACTTCCTTAAAACCGTCTGCATCGGACACGACTACAGGCACGCCGCACGACATAGCCTCAACTACCGCAACACCAAAACTCTCGCTGTCACTGCGCGACAAGGCGGCATACACATCGGTATGGGCAAGGAATTCCGCAACCTCATTGTTTGGTATGCGGCCAAGGAATGTAACCTTCTCCTCCACACCCAATTCTTTTGCCTGTTTCTCCAGATTCTGGCGTTCTGCACCATCACCGGCAATCACCAGACGCACATTCAGATGAGGGTTTTCGGCCACCACCATGGCAAATGCGTCAATAAGTGTATCGATACCGTATATTGCCGAAAGTTCCTTGACTGTACCTATAACCAGTTCCTTGCAGGTACTCTTTTCAGCAAGCGGGGCAAAACGGTTCTCGTCAACGCCAAAAGGTGTCACAGTTATCTTTTTGGCGGTATATTTAGAGACCTCGCGCGCCATGCAATGGCTGGTAGAGAGTATATAGTCAGCCTTGGAGAAATTATACTCAAGTAGCCAACGGTGAATGGGAGAGACCTTTGGGAAAAGGTACGCGTCGGAACCCCACAACGATATTATCAGAGGATGGAAACCGGCCAGGACTCCAAGCAGGCCGTAACTTGTCGCATAATGCGCATGGACAATGTCGGGGCGAAACTCACGCACACAGCGCTTGAGATAAAAAAGGGGTTTGAGATAATTTAGTTTCTCAAATGTCCCGTTCGTCTTCTTATCCTTCAGTTTCCCGAATATATCGTTTGTATACACCTCAACGCCATCTATATCCTTATAGAACGCGGCATCCTTTACATTAAGGCTAAACAGGGCAACCACGTGACCTCTGTCTGCCGTTGCCTTTACCCATCGCTTCGTGTGGTCACTACTGGAGTCGGCAAGGATAAGCACGCGACGAATCCCTTTGGGTTTTCCGCTCCATCCTGTCCCCAATGCCACTGTAAAGTCCTCGCCTGTAACGTTCTCTTTCACCCTGGAATCATTGAACAGGCGCTTTATGAAACCGTTCATGAAAACACGGGGGCATCCGTTCATCCTTAACCCACGCCTGAACATCGGAAGCGAGATAAGCCTGAAGAGATAATAGAACGGCAGACCGTAACTCTGCCTCACATTTATAAGGCGGTTCAGATAGTATATATATAACTTGCCTGGAATAGAGGCGGGATCTATTGCAGAACCTACCTTATGGTAAATACGCGAGTCCAGCACACACGCCATCTTCACATGCTGGCGCGCCATACGTATTGAGAGTTCGCAGTCCTCCTCGCCGAAAAAGAAGTTCTCTGTGAACAACCGTCCTTCATTGTCCAGCAAAGATGGCGTGAAGTAAAGCGCACAGCCGGTAGCAAAGGTAACCGATATGAAATCCTTCTCCTTTATATCGGCAGAAGTACAGTTGCTATAGAAATACCTGCGCTTGCCCCACTTGAAACGCCCGCCTGCATTCCATATCCTCTCCTTATCACCATGTAGGAAAATGAGGGGAGTGAGCACCTTGTACTCAGGGTGTAATTCTGCAAAGGCAAGCAACCTCACAAGGAAATCCGGTTCAACCTCGGTATCATTGTTCAAAAGCAAGTATGCATCGGGACTGTCACACCTTGCAACAGCAATACCCATGTTGTTCCCCTTTGCAAATCCATAGTTCCGGTCCAGAGGAATTATGCGCATACTTGTCTCGGGGTGCTCATGCGCCCAAGTTTCAATGCGCCACAGGGAATCATCGGTAGAACCGTTATCTACCACATATATACAGAAATCGCCCTTTGCTTTTGAGAGTGAATCAAGGCAAGGCAATGTATCCTTTGCGCCATTCCAGTTCAATATAATTATAGCAACCATAAAGTACCTGTTTATTGTTATTCTACTTTAAATTCGCTCACTGTTGTTTTCAGGTTTCCCTTGAATGCCACACAAATGCGCTTTGATGGCAACAGGGTATTGTACTCACAGGCAACATGCACATCCTCGACATAAACGGAGGTGAAGCCGACAAAAGAGAACAATGCCTTAGAGGTGAGGACCAGACCTTGAGTTACACCTACCACACTAGTCCCTGGGGAAAGATGAAAATAGGCCATGCACTCTGCCTGTGTACTGCCTTCAACAATATCGGTTATCTCCAGTGAATTCTCCTTACAGCAGAATCCGCGAGTACAGCATATGCCCCGGGCACTATAGCCATCGTGCCTGAAACTATAGCATTCAGGCCCGTCACTAAAGATAACCGGTGTTGCGCGCCGTGCACAGCGGAATGCGCCCCAGACCTCGGAAGAACTGGTGCCGTTAACCACAACTGTGTTGTGAGCCATAGTTGAACGCTCATAGGACCTGCGCTCACCTGCAGTGTATGTCGAGGTACCGGTATCTACAATCAGAGGCGCGCCACCACACCACAGCAGGAATGTTCCTGTATCGGCATGCGAGTGCCCTGGATTATACGAAACGCCTATAGGTGCCATGTCAATAATAGCCTCGTATTTCTCCTTCTTTACGTGGCGGTAGCCACTCTCAACCAAGCAGCCTTTATCCCAAGTAATACCAAGGCGTATTGCGTAGTCGCGCAGCGCCGGAGTGGGAAGCGCGACATTTACGGCTGAATCATTAAGCAACGGAATGGTATCGCCGACAACAACAGAGTCTAACCAGGAAAGCATTGCTCTTGCCTTGTCCAGCATAAGGACGCGAAGGGCTTCTGCACCGGCGAATGCTCCTGCAGCATTGCTGTGCAGAAGGTTATAGCAGTCAAGCAAACGCTCAAGAATTATGCAATGGTACATTGGCGAGAGTTCAAAATGAGCACCGTCGGGAAGAACCTGCTCAGGAAGTTGACTGCTTATGATACATGATGCCCTCTTCCAGAAACCTAAATCGCGAAAATAAAGGGCAGCGAATAGCAACGAAAAAGCGTTCTCAAGATAGTGGTTGGCCAGCAGATGGCGCTCGGTGCGCCTGGAAAGAATCCTGTACTGGGAATAGAGAAATGTGTCGGTCTTGTGCAGGAATTCCTCTCCAAGAACGCTCTTGTGCAGAGAAACAAACTTAATCCAGTTTATTCCGCGCAATGAAATGGGGTAAGGATCATCGGCAATACCGTTGGCATGCGCTGTGTCAATGAAACTCTCAATCATGGCACATCCCTCCTCTACCGTCAGCGAAGGCTGCATAAGGAAATCCATGTAGTTAAGGTTATATCTCCATAAATCACCATGCGAACGCTCGTCCCACACTCCACAAAATTTATGGGATATGTTAAGGAAAGTAACCGTCTTGCTGCTATCCATGGTCGCAGGACGTGCAGGCAGCGGTGCCAGCGCTACAGGGAATCCCTTCCTGTAGCGACCATAACTGTGTTTAAGTCCCAGCAAGCGCCGCATTATGGAGCAGAGTCTGTAGCAGGCCTGAAAGAACACCTGTTCCAACCTTAGGAAACGTACCGTATTGTAATACCTTAAGAATTGCATAACACCCCAATTTATACACTTGTATTGCGCATGCTGCGGTTCCTTATGAGCCTAATACTGATGAGGCAAAGTATAAACAACAGCACTTCGGACAAGGACATTGCCCAGGCTGCAGCGCCTGCGCCATAACGGCCGGCGGTCATCAATACAAAGATAACACTGAAAACGCCCGTCACAAGGACTGAGGCAAAAAATTGTTTCTGCCCGTTCATATTTATGAGCCCTACTATGCCTGTAAGGTAGTTTATCTCTCCGAAAAGGATTACAGGCACCATTATGCGCATAAGCGGCACACATGCCTCATGTTCCTCGCCGCACAATATCGAGGAGATTAGCGGGGCAAAGAAATATACACACACAGATACGACAAGCACAAATGCAGTGAACGGAAACGCGATCCTGCGCAAAAGACGCACGTTGTACTCTACCGACTGCCCCTTAAATCGCAGGCTCAGATGAGGGAAGAGCGCCTGGGCCGCAGGCGATATCAGCGACTGGAATCCTTTGATGACCTTTTCTACCGCAGAATAGACACCGACAACCTCATCACCGGCAAACTGCTTAAGGATGAACACATTTGCATTGCGGTATAGGTTCATGCCGAAAGTAGAGCCGAAGACAGCACTGCCTTCCTTAAGTTGCTCCTTGACATCGGTCATCCTTGGCATTCCTAACCTAAGACCAAACTGCCGGCGGACAAGTAGCAGGCTGAGAATAGCAGCAAGGATATACCCAAAAGAGTTGAAAAGGATAAGCAGTTCATAGTCCTCGCTGCGCCGCACCAGAACAAATATAAGGAGAGTAAAGAGTATCTTTGACGACGCATTGACTATTGTCATGTACTTCATTTTCTCCATTCCCTGAAAGAGCCATACAGGCGTGAGGATATCGCCTGCAACCATACCAAGACCATACACAAGCATCAATGTACCGCTGGAATCTTTCAGCAACCAGCGGGAGAAAGGCAGCATGGCGGCAAGAAGGGCAACAGCAATAAGCGCCTTGCTGGTCGTAACGGCATTGTATATGCGCGACACCGCCGCCTTGTCATCGCGACACTGCGAAATCATCTTCGTGGCAGAAAAGTTAAATCCGTACGTGCAGAAAAGTATTATATATTGTATTATAACATATATATATGAGTATGCACCATAGCCTTGCATGCCAACCACACCAATGATATACGGCAACGTCACCAGAGGCAACAGCACATTCAACCCGTTAAGTATCGAGAGGGAGAAAAAATTCTCCAAAAGATGGCGGTATTTATGTATGAGACCTTTCATGCTGACATTACAGTTTGGACGGACTTGTTCCCTGCACGCCTGCCCGGGAGAATATAGACAATTAACCAGAAGACAAGTATTATGCACGGCAGTTCAAGTGCCGTAAGACTTGCAAAATAGTAGTCGAACCATCCCATGAACAACAGCCCGCACTCAAAGAAATATATTGTATACATGAACAGGTTGCCACACTTCAGGGTTGCAATTTTCAGCAAATACATACAGGTACTTATGAACATGACCAGAAGGGCAAATGAAAGATAACCGGTATTTATATATATTGTACCGAAGAAACTCCTGACATTTGTTAAATTAAAGCCTGTATTGTAGTACAGTTCATTCAGGGGTATAATGAGATCATCATTACCGGTTACCACATTAAAGAGGTTGACAACCTGGGAAACAAGCAGTTCAAAGCCGCCAACATCCGGAAAACCGTTCTGCATATCCACGCTTAGGCCCAAAACACCGCTTGTCAGATAGTGGACAATATTCCTGAAGATAAAGAATATGACATCCTCGCCCAGTTCCTTGTCTTCGCCCACTGTCAATGCCAGGATATATGACGCGGCAAAAATCAATAGTGCTCCAAGGATGACATATAGCATAACACTCAGCGTGAGTCTGGTCTTTCCTGTATACAGCCTTAGCATGATACCCGAAAGGCAAGGTATGATGACCCAACCCTTGACCTGGTAGAGGAATGCCACTGCTATTATAGGTACAATAATGAGCCACAGCCACATTCTCCCCTTACCTACATAATATATTGCCATTATGAGGATTGGCAGGGCCAATTGTCTGAGATGACCCCAGAACCCCTTTCCGGCGAATTCCTCGCCAAACTCATCTGAGGCAAGCGGGTGCGCACCGCCAAGCATGGAGTAAAAACGGAAAGCAAAGAGCATGATAACTGCAACTGCAATAAACACCAACACTCCAGGCATACCGCCATCATCCCGTAGACGGCCTTCAAGGCTTACCCCAGCTTTCTGCACCACACACGAAAGTACCATGCTCGGTATCGCAAAGAGCAACAGACCGCAGCACCATATTACTATGCTGGGATAATGGAACTCCACGAAACCCATATTACCCGAAATGGATATTGAAAGGAGCAATATCATCACATATGGAAGCATAAGAATGTTAAGGGGGGTGTATATGGTTTTCCATGCCTTTATCTCTATATAAGAGAGCAAGACTACCTCAAGCAGGAACACCACACATATCACTATGTCCTGAAAACCACCCATACCATTTACCGGTTACCGTATATTTATCACTCCTTTTCGCCTAACATACGGTTCTTTAGTATTATCCACACAGACGTCCCGAAAAAAGCGAGAAATACGTACAACAACCCCATCATCATTTTCTTGGGCGACGAGGCCTTTACCGGCACATAAGCAGGCTGCATGACCACGCACACGGGCGTCTGTTCCTGGAGACGCGCACGGGCCATTTCCAAGTTCTGTGCTATCTGCGAATAGACTCCGAAGGCAAGGTCCTTCTCGTTCGACAGGCGATCAAGTTCTATCTGGTACATTACGTTCTTTATGTTCTGGTGGCTGTTTGCATAGTTTGCATAGGCGTCCTGCGCTTCGCGGTATTTGGCCCCTGCTGCCGTGTAAAGAACCTCCGCATACTCCAAGTCCTTGCGAGCCTTGGCCGAGCGGTATTTCTCGACATATTCCTGCAACTTTACCGAGACCGCATTCGCTACAAATGCTGCAATCTTAGGGTCCTGCATAGTCACATTTATAGTAATTACATTGTTTCCTTTGTCTACTGAAACACCTATGCGGTCGTCAAGAGCAACAAGCATCTTGAATTGTTGTTTCGATGGACTGAAACACTCCCGGGTATCAAGGCCATTGATATGGGCTTCCTTGCTGTCATCAGTTATGAGTTCCAATGGTACAGAATAAATTGCAGTCCACCATGGACGTCTCTGGTGCAATAGGAGATACTCGTACAAGGTTGTCTTAATCTCTTCATCCTGCGACTTCACATGCATTAGTAGTATCTCTGAAAGAAATGGCGTAGAAGAGACTATCTGGGGGTAAAGTTCGGGATAGAATGCGTCATTCCCCATGTTTCCACCGATATTTACACCGGCCATGGATGCCAAAGTGCCAAGACCGTCCGGCAGAGACGCAGATGAAGAGAACTCTGGGGCCAAGACAGAAGTTGAAGTATACTGCTTGGGGATACTGAACGCAACTATTATGGCCAACACACCTCCTATAAAACAGTTTATCAGCAACTGTTTTTTTCTGGACCACAAAAGCAGGAGTATCTCAATTATGCCATCATTTTTCTTCACTTCCATACAAATACTTATTTTAATTTATACTTGAACCTTTACCATTTTTATAAGACCATACCTGAGGCCATTTGTAAAACTTGTACATCGTGAACTGAAGAGAGCAATATATATTCCCTAGCGCATAGTGCAGGAAGTGCACTCCTGTTTCTGTCGCTCACTTTGACATAGGACATACCGCCAGGAACTGCATTTTATTGACCGCACCTGTTACTTCAAAAGATTTACCAGTGTAGCAATCATTGTGGCTATTGACGCAACAGAAGTACCGATTGTCATTATCTCTGCAGTAGACATCTTGCTCGACACATTCTTGGTAGGTACGACTATCTCGCAACCAGGTTTGATATCGCCGCTCGAGAATTTCGACACTTCACTTACACCGCCGTTCATGTATATTGCATACACGTCTCCTTTCTTGGCTCTGTCGGTATAACCACCGGCATGTTTTATGTAGTAGCTGAGCTTTTCTCCTTTCTTGTAGTTTATGGTAATAGGATAACGCACCTCGCCGCTTATCTTGACAGTGCTGGTAAACTGGGGAATTGTCAGCACATCACTCTCACGCAGCACAATATCCTCTACTCCGCCCGGATTCTCCAAAGCCTGCTCAAGGTTGATTGCAACCGGATATACATCGCCGAGCTCAAGTTTGAGGTTCATAAGAGAATCGGCCAATGTAATGTTATAATCATTCTCGGAACGCATGCTCTCCTCATACAGCTGTATCTGTGACATTCGCATGACACCTTCACGTTGTGCACGTTCTTCATCGGTCATCTTGCGGTAGAGACGCGCACCCGAAGGATATGCAGACTCTGTGATACCACCGGCAGCTGCCACAAGGTCACTGAGTCTGTAATTACGGCTATACATGGCATAATCGCCTTCAAAGTTCACAGCACCATTCACTGTAACGCTCATTGTAACTGAGTTGACCGGGCTCTTGCGGACATGGACCTCATCAAATGGCTTGAGCGCAAATCCTGGCTCTCCATCAATCACAAAACCATCCTTGAGAGCAAAGCTGTAACACTCGGTTATGGTATCTCCCTCAGCCAAGGCATTGGCATCAAATATCATTCGATAGACATCAACCTTGACCATTGATGCATTCTTTGTCAAGCCCCCGGCCTGAAGGACAAAATCCTCAAGTGTCGTATTCTCGGCGTACTCGTAGATACCGGGGAAGTTTACCTCGCCCGAAATCTTAAGGGTCTCCTCGCCTCGCATATCATGTACCGAAGGTATAAACAGGACATCCTCTTTACGCAGCTGTACATCAGGCACTGAGCCATTCAAGATACCTTCAACATCCACTGCAAGCACCTCGAGACGTCGGTCAGCTTTTCTACGGTGCATTACCGCACGGGCAGTAAAAGCATCCTCGCGCAATCCGTCAGCAGCCTCTATGAGTTCATAGACAGTATTGATGGAGCCGCCGGTCTCATACATTCCCGGATGGAAGACTGCACCCTTTATCTCAACCATATTGGAAAAACGCGGAATAATGGAATCCACATATATTGAATCGCCGTCAGCAAGCTTGAAGGATGCAAAAGAGGCTTTCTCTACAGTATGCACAGAGTACTCTCTACCACTCTTCCTTATAACTCTTATGTTCTTGTCAAAAGCATCACCTGTCAGACCGCCTGTATATGAGAGCAGGTTCTTAAGGGTCTCATCTGCCTTCATCTCATATTTCATTGGTCGCTTTACCTTACCTTGAATATTGACAATGGCATCATACGGACCAACAACAATCAAATCATTATCCTGCAGACGGATATTACCGATGTTATTGCCATTCACGATATAATCGTACACATCAACGCCACCTACCTGCTTGCCGTTCCTGAACACCTTGATGTCACGCAGTGTTCCTGTCTCGCTTATTCCGCCCGCATTGTACAAAGCATTGAAAAGTGTCGAGAATGCACTCATGGTATATGAACCGGGAGCAACGACATCGCCGACAACCTCAACCTTTACACTGCGGGTTGAACCTACTGAGAGACTTACAGAAGAGCTGTTGTAGTATTCACCAAAAACCTCTTTCACGTGTTCGTTTGCAGCTGTGACGGTAAGACCTGAAAGCCTTATGGGACCGACACCCTCAATCACGATATATCCGTCAGGAGAAATCTCGCTGTCGAAACTCTGCTGCGAAGCACCCCAGATATCAACAATAATCTGGTCACCTGCACCAAGGACATAATCGGCAGGAGTCGGTATATTCATCGCCGGTTCGAATGTCAGCAGTTCGTTATTGAAGAGACTGCGGCCATATACCTCATCCTTTCCGAGCTGGTTCTGATAATATGCAAGCGAGTCGATGTCGAGGAACGACATCTCGTCCTGAAGCATCTCACGCTTATCATTACCATTATACTTTGCCTTGCTGTCGACAAGCATGAAGTTCTCTCCCTTCTTGTCCTTGCCATTGTCTGTCCTGCTACGGTTGAAACCCGAAACATCCACTGCACCAAGTCCATTCTGCTCTTGCTCATATTTGGCCTTTATGCGGCGCAACTGCGCAGGTGTTACGCCCTGACGCAACAGTTTCTGGGCAATTGTCTTTTCATCACGGCCCTTTTCCTTCTCGGCAAGCACAATATTGGTAACCTGCTCATCCGTCAGTTTCTGTGCCACTGCATACTGGTAAGAGAAAAAAAAAGCGAAGAGTAAGAAATGGATATGTTTTTTCATTTTTAGAATTTTTTCCCGTTAACGATATAAATGAATGTTGTGAAAATCAACTTGGCGTCAAGCCACAAAGAACGGTTCCTCAGATATTCAAGGTCCATCTCAAGACGGATAAGCATCTTCTCCATGGTATCGGTATATCCGTTATGGATTGTAGCCATAGAAGTCAGTCCGGGACGCATTAGGAAGATGTAATCATAATTCGGATTCTCCTTGCGTATCTTGTCAATGAAATATTGTCGTTCGGGACGCGGACCTACAAAAGACATGTCTCCTTTGAATACATTGAACAATTGAGGCAGCTCATCAAGATGATGTTCACGCAGGAAACGGCCTACTTTCGTCAAACGCTCATCGCCCTTTGTCGCCAACTGCGGTTCCCCGTTACGTTCGGAATTGACACGCATGGTACGGAATTTGTATATGAAGAACGGTTTGCCTTTGTAGCCGATTCTTTCCTGTTTGAAAAACACGCTGCCATCGCGCTGGCACAGAATGGCTATTGACACAATGATGAACACAGGAGACAATATTATCAGGGCCAGAAAAGAACATACAAAGTCAAATATACGCTTTACAGCACGCTCTAATATATTCATTCCGTCTTTTATTCCATTTTTAGCCGTAATTTCCATAGTAGTGTTCTCTTTAAATTTTAGAACGCAAGCTATTTTTATTAATAGTAACTATTTTCCGGCATAAATATTGTGCAAAACTTAACAAATATTTATACCACAATAAAAAATGCCGCCAATATCGGCATTTCACTCTTAAAACGGGCGCACAAGCAGACTGGTAACAGGCAACAGCCTTATGCCACGACACAAAAAAAGCGCGCCATTTTGGTATATTTGTGCAAATATAACACAAAAAAGATTAATACAGCACAAAATTCCACGACAAAACATCGCCCTCCATATGGAAAGCTAAAATTTCGCACAATTGAAGCATATTTTCCCGAAAAAGAGATTACATGAGAAGCATTTAACGGCAGACCTTTTCGAGAGAAGCACCCGGATAATAGTGTCGCAGTATTACCTCGTGTGAGAAACCTTTCTCGCCCATCATCGCAGCTCCAATCTGGCACAATCCGACTCCATGTCCCCACCCTGCGCCTTTGAGCACAAAGCGCAAGGAGTCCCGGTCTGCAATCTTGTCAACCACGAATGCGGAACTATAAAGATGCGACTCCGAAAGCCATCGGCGTATCTCAAGTTCCTTACCGACAACCTTAGTACATCTGCTGCCGACAATCCTGAGCCTTATTATGCGCCCCGAAGCACCTCTCTCAAGCGGTTGCAAATCCTCGACCTTGCCAAAATCCACTCCAGAACGCCTTGAAACGAGTTCCGACAACTCTTCCTGCGAATATTCCACTCTCCAACGATAGAAATCATTCGTTTCGCGGTCATATCCGTTGAGTATCTGTGACAGCACCTTTGAATCATCGGTAGAGCAATATGACGGCGGTGTACTCTCAATCCACGCCCTAGCACCCTCCTCTGTTGTCAAATCGGGCAACGGGACATTCCCTTCCACATCGCGGAAAGCCTGCAGATAGCCATAGTCCATATCCTCCCAACAAGCCGAGAAGCGTTCTGTAACACCGCCGCAGCACTTGCTGAAACGCGCATCGCACACCTCGCCATCGTACATCAGCACGATATCGCATGTCTCCCTTACCGCACGGGCCACATTAGGGTTCACAGCCCTTGTGACCCCCTGATAACGTTGACAATGGTCATCGGCACAGAGGTCAAAAAGAGTATGGTCCTCGCGTGCATACCAGCGCACAATCTCATCCTCGCTCTCGTGCCCGAGCACAGAGAACCGCAGCTTCTCCCTCCTCTGCAGCTGGGCATAGAGCCAGCTGCGGGATATTATCGTATGGGCTTTAAGGAACTCAAGCGATGAGGTAGCGGACATCTCACTTGAAATCACACTTACAAGATAATCCTCTACGGGCAGACGGTTTATAGCCCGTACCTCGCCATCCTCTGCAATGAACAGCAATTCGCCTACAAACGTCTGGTCCTCGTTCCGTTGCCAGTGGAACCCCACGCCAATGACCACATCGTGCAGCATAAACCGGGAGTCGCCACACTTCGGCACAATGTGCAGCGGCACACCACACTGCTCCCCATTGAGCAGCAATGCACCATTTGCAAACGAGACCACATTCCCTTTCTCAAGAAGCGGCAACGATGAGGAAAAAGTACCGATTAAATCGAACCTTATCTGCGGAGCGCGTAGCACCCCGATATCAACAGTTCTCATACACTTCACTCTACTAAACGGGAGACAACATCTTCAACATCACCGGGCGACAGCGCCACCTCACGCAACAGGGCAATGGCCTCATCGGCATTTATTGCCTGAAAATCCTCTCTGCGCGGAGTTATAAGAAGCCCCGCCATATCAATGGCTCCGGGGCTGACAAGACGCTGTTCTGCTCCATCCGCGAAATAAGCCGCAGGACGGTGCGCCGCACGTGGAATAACCATGGACACATACCCCTCATCCGAAGTATAATACACAAAGACATTCACTCTTGGTTCAGCCTCACCCTCATGACAAGGCAATGCGGCAAGCAATTTCCCACACAGTTCAACCGAGCGCGACACATTGCGTGTCGAAATCACAAACAGCGGGACAGCATAGGTGGTGACATTATAGAGAGTGCCATTCCCATTAACGAGCAACGGCTCCATGCCACAGGCAATCTCCTCTTGCCAATACTCGCCGAGCAACGGAAGACCCGTAGCCTCGACAGCCTGGACATGAGCATGGTCGGGAGCCGAAGCACCGCAAAGCGCACCATTGTAGAAGAGTGTCACCCCCTTCCATTCACGTGCCATGTGGAGCATATCGGCATACAAGCCCTCAAGACGCTGCGGCGCATGGTTCCTGAGAGGAAGAGTAAGATGAAACGGCAGTATCGGATAAGGGTTCACAAGAACTTCCACCGAGCCCATTGCTCTCTCGGCAAACTGCTGCCGGGGACGGTTCTCCTTGCATAGGAAGCAACGGCGCGCAGCGACTGACTCCTTGTCAACCTTAGCAGCTGTAGAGACAGCGCGTGCGGGGTTATACTGCAACATGAGGCCATTTCCAAGGTCACGGAGTTCGACACTCTCAAGCGCTGCATGACGCTCAGCGGCATCGGGCCAGACAGAGAGCTGTTTGTCAAAGAAAGTTCGCAGTTCCTCGAGCGAAGGCACTGCAAGAGAGTTCACAAGCTCCATGCGTGCCTTGAGCTCGGCCGTACGCAACGAATCCTTGTAAAGGTTGTGTGCATTTACCTTCTCATGAGAGAGTGCCGCGTCGGAATTCCCTCCCCAGCGGCGGCAAAGGTAAAGCACATCATACACACGGCCAATCCTGTAATTGCGTGATATCGCAAGACCCACGGCATAATCCTCGCCATAACTCACATTCGGGAAACCTATCTCCCTGATGACCGGGGTAAAGAATGCACGTGGCGCACCAAGGCCATTTATTCTCAACGCATTGTTACGTCCGTTCTCCTCACTCCACTCGCGGTGGTCTATGACGCCCGGAGGCAATGTATTCAGTTCAAAGTCGCATATCCTGTATGTTCCCACCAGCATGGCACACTGCTGGGTGTAGAACTCATCAACAACACGTTGCAGCGTGTTCTCATCGCTGTAGAGGTCATCGCTGTCGAGCTGCACCGCGAAACGTCCGCAATGGGCGCTGTTGACAGCCAGGTTCCAGCAACCGCCAATTCCCAGATCATTGCTTTCGGGGATGAGGTGCAGCACTCTGCTGTCGCCGAAGGAGTCTATTATCTCGCCCGTTCCGTCAGTCGAGTGATTATCCACCACTATTATATTGAACGGGAAGGTTGTCTTCTGTTTCAGCACAGAGCCAATCGCATCGGCGATTGTCAAACGGCGGTTCAGTACGGGGATAACCACAGAGGCCTCAACAGGGAACTCCCCTGCCGTCAGGTCTATCGTGCCGTATTTGCATGGGGGTAACCAGGCGCCTATCGCCTTGAGATGATTCGTACACACCTTTTCCATCTCAATCTGCACCTCGCGCTGCGCGGGATTCACATAGTCGAACTGCTTTTCGCCACTCTTGCGGGTATCATTCTCACATTCCGTATAAAGATAATCGCAATGATGATGTATGCGCCCGTTGCGGCTCATGGCAAGCCTCAACTGGTAGAGACCAGCATATTTATACTTGTCAGGCGACTCTGCGAGATAACTTTTCAGTGCCGATGTCCTGAAAAGCAGAACTGACCCGAAGTCGAAGTCATTACGCAGCGAACCGGCGAAATAGTCTATCGTGGGAGCCTCGGCCACCACGCCGTCGACACTCTTCATATAGTGCGAATAGCCCATCGACGCATCATCGGGTATCGAGTCGAGAAAGAGGTCGAGTTTTTCCATATCGACCTCTATGCCGTCCTTGCCGAAACAGAGAACGTAATCGGCAGTCGCACGTGCTGCCATATCCATGAAGATAGCACTGTCTGTCAACGAAGATGTCTGTAACAGATGTACATTCGCCGGCAACTTGCCCGTAAAGGCAGAACCGCTCCACAGCCAGATATTCTTGACCGCAGGATGTGAAAGATACCGTTCTATCGCCGACATCTCAAAAGTATCGGTGAATAGAGGCAAAAAGAGTTCTATAGTATATCTGTTCATATGCATAAAAAGTTTCTTGCGAAGTTAATAAAAAACAGAAGCAAAATAAAACTTTTGCCCTGCAAATAAGAGATAAAAGGAACATAGTGCTAATATAATTATACTTTTATTTGTTAATATAGGGGAGAAATACCACATTTTTGCATTATCTTCGCAAAGAATTATGCACTGCACAAGGCAGGCACCCCGTACGGGCATAATATCACAACAACAATCAGCATGGAAGGCAAGAAAAGAAGATTATCAGGAATGACGCTCGATGAGCTCAAAGAGGCAGTCAAGGAGGCCGGGATGCCCGCATTCACAGCCAAGCAGATAGCCGATTGGGTGTACAACAAGAGAGTCCGCTCAATAGATGAGATGTCCAACATTTCGCTCAAGAACAGAGAGAAACTTAACGGACTGTTCGAGGTCGGGTTCAAGGCTCCCTCCGATGCGGCACGCTCGGTTGACGGAACCGTGAAATACCTCTACGAGGTAGAGAACGGACATTTTGTAGAGGCGGTATACATCCCCGACGGCGAGCGCGCCACACTATGCGTCTCATCACAGGTAGGATGCAAGATGAATTGCCTGTTCTGCATGACAGGAAAGCAGAAATACACAGCCAACCTCAGTACCAACGAGATAGTCAACCAGATACTCGCGTTGCCCGAGTTCGACAAGCTGACAAACATCGTGTTCATGGGCATGGGCGAGCCATGCGACAACCTCGACAATCTTCTGCCCGCTATCGAGATTCTGACAAGCCCATATGGACTCGGCTGGAGCCCGCACCGCATCACCGTTTCCACTGTCGGAGTACGCAAGGGACTGAAGCGTCTGCTCGATGCGGGAGACTTCCACATAGCTGTCAGCCTACACCACCCCGTTCCCGAGAAACGTCTTGAGATAATGCCCGCCGAGAAGGGATTCCCCATTATTGAGGTTCTCAACACACTCAGGGAGTACGATTTCAGCCACCAGCGCAGGCTCACATTCGAGTACATTGTCTTCAAGAACATAAACGAGACGCTGTCACATGCCCGCAAGCTGCTCAAGCTGCTCGAGGGCATCGACTGCCGCATAAACCTCATCCGCTACCATGCCATCCCGGGTGTTCCCCTTGAGGGAGTCAACGAGGAGGGAATGACACAGTTGAGGGATTTCCTTACCAAAAACGGTCTCTTTACAACAATAAGGGCATCACGTGGCGAGGACATCTTTGCTGCATGCGGCATGCTCTCGACACTTAAACAGAGTAACAACAAATAAATTGAGATACGATGAAAAAGATTTTTCTGTTAGCACTTATACTCATCGCCCTCACAGGTTGCCATAACGTATCAAAGCGTTCTATCGGAAACCCGTACGAAGTATTGGTCGTGTGCGATGATGACATCTGGGAGTCGCCCGCAGGCAGAGCGTTGCTCTATGCTCTCGACATTGATATTCCGGGCTTGCCTCAGTCGGAGCGTTCATTCAGGATATCAAGAGTCACAGAGAGCCATTTCAGAGGCTCTACTAAGGCTTTCCGCAACATCATCTTCGTTGACATCAACGAGAACCGTTACACACAGAGTTCATTCAAGTTTACCCGCGACGTGTTTGCCAAGCCTCAGATATATATGGGCATACAGTCGCCGAGCATACAGGAGTTCGAGAAGTTCGTTTCCGAGAACGAGCAAGTAATCGTGGACTTCCTCACAAGAGTCGAGATGGAGCGACAGATAAACGTGCTCGAGGGCGCCTACAACGAGAAAGCCTATGACATTGTCAAGGAGATGTTCGGCTGTGAGCTCAAGGTTCCTATTTACATGAACGGCCACATGAAAGGCAAGGATTTCGTATGGCTGTCCGACTTCAACGACCCCAAGGCCGAGATCCAGAGCTTCATGGTGTACAGCTATCCCTACACTTCGGTAGACAATTTCTCGAAAGAGCACTACATCATGATGCGCGACTCCATGATGAAGCATAACATACGCGCCGGTAGAATGGACCAATACATAAAGACCGTAGACTGGTCGGTTGATATTACCGAAGGTTCATACCGCGACCGCTACGTACAGGTGGCACGCGGACTTTGGGAGATGGAGAACGACATAATGGGAGGCCCGTTCGTGTCACACGCCGTAGTCGATGAAGTAAACAACAGGGTCATTGTAGTAGAGGCATTCCTCTATGCCCCCAACAGGAAGAAGGGCTCCATGATGCGCAAGCTCGAGGCTGCGCTCTTCACGCTCAGACTCCCTGCCGATGAACTGATAGAGGGCAGTAACCGCCTTCAGGAGTTTGTCATTGAAGAGAAGAAATAAAACAGAGAGAGGAGGAGGCATCAAGCATGCCCCCTCAGCACCCAATAAAAAACAAAAGCAATCATGAGCGAAAAGAACAGAATACGTGTCGGCATTACACAAGGCGACATCAACGGCGTTGGATATGAGGTCATATTCAAGGCATTCAGCAATACCGAGATGTTCGATATTTGTACCCCCATCGTGTACGGCTCGCCCAAAGTGGCGGCCTACCACCGCAAGGCATTGGAGATGGAGATACAGTACAACACTATCGAAAGGGTCGAGGAGGCACAGAACGGCAGGCTGAACATAATAAACTGCAACAGCGATGAAGTACACATTGAACTTGGAGCAAACACCCCCGAGGCCGGTGCCGCAGCATTCCAGGCACTTGAGAAAGCCGTTGCTGACTGCCAGGCAGGCAAGATTGACGTCATTGTCACAGCCCCGATAAACAAGAGTGCGATACATAGCGAGGAGTTCAACTTCCCCGGACACACAGAATATCTGCAGGAGCGTTGCGGAGAGGATGCGAAATCACTCATGATACTCTGCAGCGGTGGCATGCGTGTAGCCGTAGCCACGTCTCACATGGCGCTGAAGGATATACCCGCAGCCATCACCCCCGAACTTCTTGAAGAGAAGATAACCCTGCTCAACAACAGCATGAAGGAGGATTTCAACATCGACGCTCCCAAGATTGCGGTACTCTCGCTGAACCCCCACTCAGGCGACAACGGCCTGCTCGGTAACGAGGAGATAGAGATTATTTCACCCACAATACGCAAGATGAACGACAGTGGCATCTTCTGCTACGGCCCGTTCGCGGCCGACGGCTTCATGGGCAGCGGCAAGTACTCATCGTTCGATGCAATACTTGCGATGTACCACGACCAGGGCCTTGCTCCGTTGAAGGCACTCGCCATGAACGACGGTGTGAACTTCACCGCCGGGTTGCCAATCATACGCACCTCGCCCGCACATGGAGTCGCATATGACATCGCGGGCAAGGGCGAAGCCGATGAAAATTCGTTCCGTCAGGCAATATACGCAGCAATCGACATACTGCGCAACCGCAGGTTCTACAGCGAGGCACGCCGCAACCCGTTGCGCAAGATGTACTTCGAGAAGCGCGATGACAGCAACCGCCTCAACCTGCAACAGGCCGACAACGAGTAACCGCCCGCAAACAATGAAGTTCGCTATTATTGCAGCAGGAGAAGGTTCGCGTCTGGCAAGTGAAGGCGTGAAATCCCCCAAGCCGATGATTCAGCTGCAAGGCACTCCCATTATCGAGCGCCTTGTAAGGATATTCATGCGTCATGGCGCCACCACGATAAGTATCATAGTCAACGAAGAACAACCCGAGACGCTCGCGCACCTGAAAGAGCTGCAGAAAGAGTTCCCCATTGATATTGTCGTGAGGAACACCCCAAGTTCAATGCACAGCATGCACGCGCTGAGCCACCTCCTGCGTGGCGACAAGTTCTGCCTCACCACAGTGGACACACTCTTTCACGAGGATGAGTTCGACTCATACATCAAGGCACTAGAGGATAGCGACGACGGTATAATGGCTGTAACCGACTACATCGATGATGAGAAGCCGCTTTACGTGGAGACCGACGGAGAGCTGAACATAACAGCTTTCGGCGACAAGCCTTGCGAGACATCGCGTTATATCTCGGGAGGCATATACGGGCTCTCCCCCAAAGCACTCGACATTCTTGACGACTGCATGAGAGAAGGAGTCTCGCGCATGCGCAACTTCCAACGACGTATGGTGGAGAGCGGCATGAAGCTCAAGGCATACCCTTTCAGCAAAATCATCGACATCGACCACGCCGAAGACATAGCCAAGGCCGAGAAATTCCTATCCGAGAGATGAAGATAGCAACCATAGCACGCGACGTTTCCCACTCGCCCAACATGGCGGCGAACGATGCAGCCATACTCGGGTGCGTTGCCGATGAACTGCGTGCAAAAGGCTTGCAGGTCATCGAGGCGAACGAGGCGGAGTTGCCGGACGGTTGCGCTGCTGTGTGCCACATGTCGCGCAGCCCCGGGCTCCTGAAGAGACTCAAAGAGGCAGAGCGTTGCGGAGTTACCGTCATCAACAGCCCCGCAGCAGTCGAGAACTGCTCGCGCCTGAAGATGATGCAGAAGATGAAAGAGGCCGGCATCAAGCAGCCCCCCTACTGCTTGATTGACGAGCGCACTCCACTTGAGAGTCTCCGCTACCCCGCATGGCTCAAACGCACTGACGGCTGGAGCATACACAGCGATGATGTATGCTTTGTAAGGAACGCCGATGAAGCAAAAGAGGCGTTTGACAACATGCGCAGCAGAGGAATAACAAGAGTTGTCCATTGCGGGCATATCGCAGGAGACATAGTGAAATTCTACGGAGTCGGGAAAAATTTCTTCCGTCACAT
This sequence comes from Bacteroidaceae bacterium, assembly GCA_017536695.1. Taxonomy (GTDB): domain Bacteria; phylum Bacteroidota; class Bacteroidia; order Bacteroidales; family Bacteroidaceae; genus HGM04593. Next base: position 30,754 of record JAFXGX010000016.1, read on the forward strand.
CTACCCCGACCCCGAAAAGAGCAAGTTCGGACTCGAGAAGATAAACGGTGCCCCGCACCGCTATCCCTTCAGTCTCGATGAGATGAAGAGAACCGTATTTTCCGCAGCCGAGAGCATAGGTCTTGAGATATACGGCGGCGACTGCATAGTATGTGAGGACGGGGCGATATATATAATTGACATGAACGATTTCCCGAGCTTCTCGGCCATACGGGACGAGGCTGCCGGGGAGATTGCAGAATACATCATAAACAGAATAACCGAAGAGAGATGAAAAAAGAAGATAAAGAACTCTATCTTGCATCCATAAAGTCAGTCGACACAGAAGAGTTCCTCGACATGTGGTTCTACCGCCCGTTAGGGTTCAGTTGCGCCCTGTTCTTCCGCAACAGAGGCATACATCCGAACGTTATTACCATACTGTCAATTTTTTTGGGCATAGGCGCAGGCATATGCTTCATGCAGGATGAGCTGCGCTGGAACATGCTCGGAGTGCTGCTGCTCATGTGGGCGAACCTTTACGACAGCACCGACGGTCAGCTGGCACGCATGACAGGACAGAAGACCCGTTGGGGACGTATCCTCGACGGCTTTGCCGGTGACTGCTGGTTCTTCTGCATCTATTTTGCCATTGCAGCAAGGGAGACCTTCGAGCCAATCCCGTTCATGCCCGACTACAACTGGGGTGTTGCCATATGGATATTGGTATCGTACAGCGGGTTCTGGATTCACGGCTCGCAGTGTCAGCTTGCTGACTACTACCGTAACATACACCTATACTTTACCAACGAGAAGAACGGTAACGAGTTCCACAACTCCATTGCACAGAAGAAAGAGTTCGATGAGACCCCATGGAAAGGCAACTTTTTCTGGAAAGTATTCCTCAATGCATACGTACAGTATGTAACCAATCAGGAGCGCATGTCCCCCATGTTCCAGAAGTTCATCAAGACCGTCTACAAGCACTACGGGACCAATATCCCACGCGGATTACGCGAAGAGTTCCGCAAGGGAAGCCTCCCGCTCATGAAGTACACCAATTTCATAACCTTCAACTCACGCGCCATAATGCTATGCTTTACAATGCTCATCGGCGAGCTGTGGATGTATCTCGCGTTCGAGCTTATAGTGCTGATGGCAGCATTCCTTTATATGAGGTACAGGCATGAGAGCCTTTGCAGCAGACTCACACAGAAAATCGAGGAGGGATATGAGTTCAATTAAAGGCATAATATTCGACTATGGCGGCACCATAGACACCGACGGCATCCACTGGGGCGAACTCATCTGGAGCGAATATCAGGCGGCAGGAGTCGACATCGACAGACAGACCTACCGCGATGCATATGTCCATGGTGAGCGCTCCTTGGCCAAGAACCCCATAATAGAGCCGACAGACACGTTCCGCACCCTGTTGTGCAAGAAGATGAAACTGCATTTCGAATATCTGCGCGACACCATGCCTGGCAAGGATTTCGGCAAAGAGAAAGAGGAAGAGGTTGTACAGCGATGCTACGGAAGGGTGCTTGCGACACTTGAGCGCACCCGCGCCATTGTCAAGGAGTTGGCGACGCACTACCCCATTGTCCTTGTAACCAATTTCTACGGCAACATGCCAGTCGTACTAAAGGAGTTCGCGCTCGACGGCATATTCAAGGAGATAGTCGAGTCATCCGTTGTAGGGCTGCGCAAGCCCGACCCTGCACTCTTTGCCCTTGGTGTCAAGAGCCTCGGATTCAATCCCGATGAGATTGTTGTCATTGGAGATTCATACAGCAAAGACATATACCCTGCGTCATCACTCGGTTGCCGTACCATTTGGATTAAGAAAATCTGTTGGGCCAAAGAGGCTGTCACACCGGGGTACGGACCGACGGAGACCGTCGATGCACTGGAGAAAGTTCCGCAAATCATCGGCAAGCTGCAATAGCAGCAAGAACAGAAACCGCCCGTATTGCGTTTTATAAAGGTAGATAACCATCAAATGAAACCTTTATGAAACGCAATCTTTTTATCGGCACATTGCTGTTGGCAGCAACAGCCGCCAGCGCCCAGTTCAGCCCCGAGAATTATGAAGCCATGCACAGCGACAGCTGCTGGCACTTCACGTTCGACTACGACACCCCACGGATGCCCAAGGATGCCGGCATGCTTGTCGTGACACATGTATGCACCCCCGACACGTGTGTCAGTTCCGCCACACGCCACCTTCAGGGCAAACGCTACGCAAGAAGATACGTCAAGAGATACGGCAGCCGTCCCGAGCTTCACGGCGAGGGAAGCCACCGTTGCACGCTGAGTGTACCCGAGCATGCGATGAGCGACACGGTGTATGCCGTGACATACAGCGAATATGACAACGGCAGCGAAGTTGAGTTCATATGCGATACCATGGCAATATGCATGCCCGAATGCCCGCCGATGAGCTGTCACAGAGTAAAGCCGACAGCAAGTGTGGCCGACCACCTTGCCATGAGCAACCCGCATGTCCACAGCATACGCAACTATGTACCACTGACACCGGACAATGCAGGAGAGATGCCCGTTACACCCAGTGTTGTCCGTTACGTCACAAACAGCAGTCTTATCGATCCCACCTATCTTGACAATGCAAAGAACATCGAGGAACTCATGGGAATCATCGATGCAGTACTCGCCGACAGCAGCACACGCATCGAGGCGGTACAGATAGCAGGCTACACCTCGCCCGACGGCGGCGACAGGAAGCAGCTCGGGCTGGCACGCGCCACAGCCATGCGCGACCACATACGCAAGCACCACAACCTGCCCGACTCCGTTTTCGAGACAGTCGCAGGAGGTACCAACTGGAATGTTGTCTACTCTAATATAAGGAGCATTGACAACGGTAACGCCGACAGCCTCATAGTAGCCCTGAAGAAGGAGCCCGACCCACGTAAGAGAGAAGCCGCGCTCAAGAGATACAGGAACGGCACACTCTACCGTCAACTGACAGAGAGGATGTTCCCCGAGCAACGTATGGCATGCTGCACAGGCGTTTACTACAGCAAACTCCCCGACAGCATATCCGTCTCGCTGAACAGGATTGTCAATGAGCTTGTCAACAACCCCAACCCCGACTATCGCAGACTCATAGCCGAGCTGAAACAGTACAACAACGACCCCAGGGCACTCAACCTGCAAGGAGTAATCGACTACCGCCGACACCGCCGACACGCTGCCGAAAAAGCCTTCGCCAAGGCTGCATCCATGGGCGATGAGCAGGCATCGGTGAACCTGCAGATAGTGGAAAGTAACAAAAGTATGGAGTAATGCAGCTGTTTTTAGCAACAAAGCATTAGAGGAGCATTAATATAAAATCATTATCTTTGCACTATAACAGTGCAAAGATTTTTATATTATGGAAGAATATATCTACCCCCTTCTGAACCTGCTCAACGAGATGAGCCCCTATCTGCTCTTCGGCTTTTTCATAGCAGGCGTGCTTCATGAGTTCGTCCCCCGCAGAATCTATGCCGACAAGCTCTCAGGCAACAATTTCCGTTCCGTATTCTGGGCGACAATGTTCGGCATACCCCTGCCGCTCTGCTCATGCGGAGTCATCCCTACAGCAGCATCGCTGCGACGTGAAGGAGCATCAAAGGGAGCTACGGTATCGTTTCTGATAGCGACACCGCAGACCGGCGTCGACTCCATTCTTGCGACGGCATCCGTCCTTGGCATTCCGTTTGCCATAATGCGTCCGTTGGCCGCACTCGTGACAGCAGTGGCCGGAGGCTGCATAACAAACAGGGTAAACAGGAACGACAAGAACCAGAGTGTTGTCATCAATGAAGAGAAGGAGAACAAGAGTCTCTTGCAGAAGTGCGTCGGTACACTCCGTTACGGATTCATCGAGATGCTGCAGAACATTGGGAAATGGATTGTGTTGGGTCTTGTCATAGCAGCGATAATAACCATAGCAGTTCCAGAGAGTTTCTTCACGCAGTTCAGCGGATACCCAATACTCAGCATGCTCATTGTCCTTGCATTGGCAGTCCCCATGTACCTTTGCGCCACAGGCTCAATACCCATTGCCGCGGCACTCATCCTCAAGGGGCTCTCCCCGGGTGCAGCCCTTGTCCTGCTCATGGCAGGCCCGGCAACAAGCATGGCAGCCATACTGGTTACAAATAAGATACTCGGGCGCAAGACACTCATCGTTTATCTGCTGACCGTCATTGCCGGTGCAATGGGATTCGGTCTGCTTATCGACTATGCCCTGCCCGCCGAATGGTTTACCGGAGCCATAAAGCTCCACGGCGAGGGATGCTGCCATGCAGGGGAGGCACCATGGTGGCAGACCGCATCAAGCATCATATTCATTGTACTGCTTGCCGTAGCCTACATACTCAAGCTCCGCAGGAAAGGAGAATGCAACTGCAGCCACGATGACGGCTGCTCATGCGACAAGGCACAGAGTTTCAGGATAGAAGGCATGATGTGCAACCATTGCAGGGAAAATGTCGAGAAGAGCCTGAGACAGTTAGATGGCGTTGAAGATGTACATGTTGACCTTGGTAAGGGAACTGCTTACGTCAAGGGAGAGAATATCGACAGAGACAATGTCATCGCGACCATCAATTCCCTTGGTTACAGATATATCCCCGAAGAAAGAGGGTAAAAACGACCAAACACATTTCAAAAACTGCACAAAAATTTAAAAATGTGCAATTTTTATCAAATTAGAACAACATTATAAAAGAAGAATGGAGTTGCAGCCTTGCTGCAGCTCCATTCTTCTTTTATGATTCTTGTCTTATTACCCTGCACGGCACCCCCACCGCCACACAACCGGCCGGGATATCCCTGTTCACAAGGCTCCCGGCCCCGATGGTAACATTGTCACCTATTGTAACACCCGGCAATACCGTAACACCCGCACCAATCCACACATTGTTACCCACAGTAATCGGGCGCGCATACTCCAGCCCCTTGTTACGCAGCTCCACCTCAAGCGGATGCCCGGCCGTGGTGAAGCAGCAGTTTGGAGCAATGAACACATTGTCGCCGAATGTCACAGGCGCAGCATCAAGAATAACGAGATTATGATTCGCATAGAAGTTCTCACCCAGCGCGATGTTATAGCCATAATCGCACCAGAAAGAGGGCTCGATAACGAAATTCTGCGGAGTAGAACCCACAATACGTCTGAGCAGTTCCATCTTTCTGTCAGCAGCATCATAGGGCAGAGTGTTGAACTCCTGGCATAGAGCCTTGCACTTTGAGCGCTGCTCAATCAGTTCAGGGTCATAGTTTGCGTCATACAGCTGCCCCGAAGCCATTATTTCCCTCGTTCTCTCCATCAGTTGACGTAAACACAGTCGAAATATTCATCAAACAGTTTTCTTGCCTCCTCAAGCTGCTCGGGAGTATTCTCCTTTACACCCTTGAGCTTATACTCCATGCCAAGCGGTTCATACTTGTGCGCGCCCAAAGTATGATAAGGCAGCACCTCGACACGCTTAATCATATCGTAATCCTTGAAATGCTCTCCAAGCGCACGTATATCCTCTTCGAACGCGCTGTATCCCTGCACGAGCACGTAGCGGATCCAGAACGGATGACCATTCTCCTGCAGCCACTTCGCCGTTGCGAGAGTCTGCTTGTTCTGACGCTCGGTAAGTATTGTATGACGCTCGGGGTTGAACTGCTTTATATCGAGCATCACCAGGTCAACCAGCGACATCAGCTCCTCGACATCGCTGTTCCAAATGCTGCCGTTGGTATCGAGGCACACATGGATTCCCTGCTCTTTCAGGCGCTTTACCAGCGGAACAAGCGCCTTTGCCTGAAATGTAGGCTCACCGCCGCTGAAGGTAACGCCGCCACGCTTGCCGAAGAAAGGTTTCTCGTTCATCGCCATGCGCACGATATCTTCAATGTCAGTCTCCTTGCTCTCGCCCTTGGGGTCGATAGTATCGGGATTTGCACAGTAGAGGCAACGGAAGTTACATCCCTGAAGAAAAACCACAAGTCGCAGTCCCGGACCGTCGAAAGTACCGAGAGACTCGTATGAATGTACTCTGATTTTCATATTGAAAAAGTGTAACGTTGAATGTTTAATGTTTAATGTGTAACGTTTAATGTTTAATGTGTAACGTTTAATGTTTAATGTGTAACGTTGAATGTTGTTTACAACATAGGTACTGTAGGGCGGGGTCGGCCCGTCCTGCGGGTGTTGAATGTTTAATGTTTAACGTTTAACATTAAACATTAAACATTTAACATTTAACAATTGACCTTGCGCTTTTGGGTCTTTAGAGACCTTATATTCACGCAATCTTAAAGCTTTATGGGTTAAAAATAGGCCGACCTTGTGAGCCAGCCTATTTTTATCAAAGCATATCGATTATTACATGCGCTCGTGGAAAGAACGTGAGATAACCTCCAACTGATGCTCGCGGCTCAGTTTGATGAAGTTAACTGCGTAACCAGATACACGGATTGTCAACTGCGGATACTTCTCGGGGTGCTCCATAGCATCCATGAGCATCTCGCGGTTCAGTACGTTCACGTTCAGGTGGTGAGCACCCTTTGTGAAGTAACCGTCCATCAGAGTAACGAGGTTCTCGATACGTGTCTCATTGTCAACACCAAGTGACTTTGGAATGATAGAGAATGTGTTACTGATACCGTCCTGTGAGTCACGGTAGCGGAGCTTTGCAACAGAGCTGAGTGATGCTACAGCACCGTTCTTGTCGCGTCCGTGCATTGGGTTAGCACCTGGAGCGAAAGCAACACCCTTGGCACGACCATCAGGAGTAGCACCTGTCTTCTTACCGTACATCACGTTAGAAGTAATGGTAAGGAGTGACAATGTAGGCTGAGCGTTCTTGTATACCGGGTGCTTCTTGAGCTCCTCAGTGAAGAAGTATACCAAGTCGATACCGAGGTGGTCAACGCGGTCATCATCGTTACCGAAGCATGGGAACTCGTTCTCGATGTCGAAAGACTCTGTGAGGCCGAGCTCGTTGCGCTTAACGGTTACCTTACCGTACTTGATAGCCGACAGAGAGTCGATTGCGATAGAGAGACCTGCTACACCATATGCAAGGTTGATTGAAGGATCAGTATCGATGAATGCCATCTGAGCCTTCTCGTAGTAATACTTGTCGTGCATGTAGTGGATGATGTTCATTGAGTCGTTGTAAACGCGTGCAATCTCGATGAGCACCTTCTTGTAGTTCTTGAGTACCTCCTCATAGTCAAGAACGTCACCCTCAAGAACAGGGATATCCTTAACTACTACTGTACCTGTGTTCTCACAACGTCCACCGTTGATAGCAAGCAAGAGAGCCTTTGCGAAGTTACAACGTGCACCGAAGAACTGGATCTGGCGACCGATAGCCTGATAAGATACGCAGCATGCGATACCATAGTCATCGCACTCGCGAACCTCACGCATCAATGTATCGTTCTCGTACTGGATTGAAGAAGTATCGATAGATACCTTTGCGCAGTACTCCTTGAAGCCCTCGGGAAGTTCAGGACTCCACAGAACAGTCATGTTAGGCTCTGGTGAGGGGCCGAGGTTGTAAAGAGTCTGCAAGAAGCGGAATGAAGTCTTTGTAACCTTTGTACGACCGTCGTTGAAGCGACCGCCGATAGCCTCTGTCACCCATGTAGGGTCACCTGCAAAGAGGTCATTGTAAGACTGCATACGCAAGTGGCGAACCATGCGGAGTTTGATTACAAACTGGTCGATGAGCTCCTGTGCGAATGTCTCGTCGATGTTGCCATGGTCGAGGTCGTACTGGATATATACATCGAGGAATGAAGATACGTTACCGAGTGACATCGCAGCACCGTCCTGCTCCTTAACGGCAGCAAGATATGCCATGTATGTCCACTGAACTGCCTCCTGAGCGCTTGTAGCAGGACGAGAGAGGTCAAGACCATAGTACTCACCCATTACCTTAATCTCGTTGAGAGCCTTGATCTGCTCAGATACCTCCTCGCGCAGACGGATTGTGTGCTCTGTCATAGGGCTGAGAAGACGCTTGAGGTCGGCCTTCTTTGCCTCGATAAGGCGGTCGATACCATAGAGAGCAAGACGACGGTAGTCACCGATTATACGGCCACGTGCATAGTTATCGGGCAGACCTGTCAGGAAGCCCAAAGAACGGAACATACGGATTTCCTCAGTATATGCATCGAACACACCGTCGTTGTGGGTCTTGCGATAGTGATAGAAGATATCCTTTACCTTCTCATCAACCTCGATACCATTCTCGCGGCAAGCCTTCTCGACAACCTTGATGCCACCGAAAGGCTTGATAGCACGTCTAAGGAGCTCATCGGTCTGAAGACCAACGATAAGCTCGTTCTCCTTGTCAATATAGCCGGCCTTGTGTGATGTGATTGTAGAAACAGTCACATTGTCCAAAGAGCGGACACCGTTGTTTGCACGCTCCTCCTCAAGAGCCTTGAGGCAAACGTTCCAAACTGCTTTAGTTCTCTCAGTGGGACCTACAAGGAAAGAAGCATCGCCCTCGTAAGGAGTGATGTTCTCGTGTACAAAGTTACCTACGTTAATCTCTGTACACCATAAACCCTCTTTAAATTCAAGTTTCTTTTCCATAGTTTTTTACCTATATTTAGAAGTTCTTCAAGTCACTAATAAAACGTTCTCACGTTTCTGTGTGCGAAGATAATAAAAAAAGAAATATACCACATTATAAAAAGCGGTATATTTTTTGAATTCATTTCATTTTTTGAATTATTTCAATGTATTCTCACTTCAGAAGCGCCACAAGGCCGCTTAAAAGCATAAAACCATATATAACTTTCTTTAACAAACCTTTATTTATCATACAGAAAACCCTTGCACCGACATATATACCAAGAAAGACACCGGCAATTCCCGTGCAAAGATAAAGAGGAGTATCGGCAGTGTAATAGCCACGTCCCGACCTGAAGTAAAGATACACCACATTGAACAGCAACCAGAAAGTCTGCATGGTCGCCATATACGCACGTTTGTCCTTTATAACGCTTACCCCATAAAGCACCACAGGAGGGCCCGGCATTGCGAACATCGAGCCCATGAGACCGCTCAACGCACCCACTGTTGCCTGCGACCAACGGGAACTGAAAAGCATACTTGTCCTCCCCTCAAGGAAAATGAAATAGAGCGACACAAGCATCAGGGCCACTCCCAGACAACGCCGCAGGACAAGGCCATCGACCGCACCCATATATATTATTACAAAATACGAGACCGCGATATTGGACAACAGCACCACAGGTATTGCCCGCCATTGGATATAACGCCGGTTGCGCACCACAATAAGCATAGCAGTACATCCCGAGAGAATACCCGAAAGCGCCACAGCCTCGTTATAAGAGGGCATAATGTACGGGAGGAACATCATTATGAATATTCCGAATCCGAACCCCGACACACGCTGCACGAAACCTGCACATGCCGACAGAGCGAAAAGTATCAGAAGAGTCCCTGCCATGCCAAGAAGCTGTATTTGACATGTGCAAAGTTAACGAAAAAGGCAATCACACGAAAAGAGTTCCCATTCAAAAGCCGGCTACACGACAGCAACCACAACTGTAGAGAACCCACAATTACCCCATCAGCATCAAAAGCCACGCATAGCATCATAAGAGATTGAAGGCAAAAGAGGGGAAAAGAGTAAAAGAGGTAAAAATAAAATTATTTTCAACTTTTTCCGTCATTCTCTTGCACAGTTAACTTTTTTGACATACCTTTGCAACGTCAAAAAAGAAAGGACCACATTTCTTGACAACAAAAAACCTTGGAGAGGTGGCAGAGTGGTCGATTGCACCGGTCTTGAAAACCGACGTACTGAGAGGTACCGGGGGTTCGAATCCCTCCCTCTCCGCTAAAAGCGATTTAATGAGTTGTAAAACAACGAATTAAGTCGCTTTTAAGTTTTCAACTCGGACAACATACGGACAATCACATTGCATTCTTTTTCGCCAAAGAATGTAAAAAAAATGTGCTCAAGAAGAAAATTAAATTCTCAAGCCGAATTGCAGTCCTACACATACCCCAGGCTGCATACGGGAAAATCCTGGTATATTGATTTTTTGGCCTACGACCCAGCAGAAGGTAAAATGAAGCGTAAAAAATATATGCTCGACAATATACCAACCATTCGCGAACGGCGAACAAAATCTGCTGAAATTATAAATTCCCTGCTAAAATTATTGCGTACTGGATGGTCTCCATGGGTGGATGCAAGTGCTGCACGTTCATACACCCTGCTTGACAAAGCTCTCGAGAGATACGAAAGGCATCTTGAGAGACTGCAACGGCAAAAGACCAGGCAGTCTTACCAGTCGAGGGTGAACATACTGAAGGAGTACAATTCTACCCTTCCTATACCTATTAAATATGTATACCAGTTTGACAAGGCTTTCATCAGCGGTTTTCTTGACTATATCTATTATGACCGGGAAAGCAGTGCAAGAACCAGGAATAATTACAGAGGCTGGTGTTCCTCTCTGGCATCGTTCTTCATCGAGCACGCCTGGCTGACCGACAACCCAGCAGAGAAGATAAAAAGCATAGAGGAAACACCGAAGAAACGGCAACCGCTGTCCACTGTGCAGCTCAAGACTCTCAAGAAGCACCTTCAGGAGAAGAATCCGTACTTCTTGCTAGCGTGTATGTTTGAGTATTACACGTTCATCAGGCCGACGGAACTCTGCTCAGTCACAATCGGTGACATCAACCTCCAGGAGCAGACTATCTACATACCGGCGGCAGTCAGCAAGAACAAGAGGGATGGAAAGGTAGCACTCAATGATACGTTGATAAAGATGCTTCTCGACCTCGAGGTGTTCAAGAACCATTCAGGATGTTACCTTTTTGGCAAGAAAATGCGCCCTTGTGAACGTAAGGGGGACAGTGAGCAGTTCCGCAGAGAATGGCTTAAGCTCCGAAAGGATCTGCACTGGCCGTCTTCTTTCCAATTCTACAGTCTGAAGGACAGTGGTATTCGCGACCTTGCCAACAGTGAGGGTATAGTAATTGCACGCGACCAGGCTCGACACACCGATGTATCCACAACAAACAAATACCTTACCGGTCGCGACTTGCCAGTTCACAATGAGACCAAGCATTTTGAAGGTGTATTATAATAAGGAGAAGAGGCGTCTCCCGACGGCCCTTCTCCAGCCATGATAAGGTTTATTTGAATTTGAAGTAGAGGAATAACAAAATTGCACCTACTATAATAAGGTATATAAAGAACATATTGGGAGGCTCGCCCACTGCAACTTGTTCTACTTCCTTTGTTACATTCTCCTCCGTATCGATATAGCTTTCCAAGCTGTCGGCGACCTCTTTGTAAGCTGTATCGATAACGGCATTCTCTTTATGGGAATCAAGTTTACCACCGTATATCGTGGCCTTTGCTGCAGGCTTTTCATCCTGCGCCGGCAACGTTATCTTGAGACTGTCAAATTCAATGCTAAGGATCTGTTTGCTCAGTTCCTGGTGCAATGAATCTGAAAAAGATATACGGTTAACATCAACATCGATGACAGAGCGATGTTCCTGTGATGTATCTTTGACTGTCTTGCACGATATGACAAAAAGTGTCAAGACAAAAGTTGTAAATAAGTAAAAAATCTTCATATTTCTTTCCATTTCTTGTATATCTTGTAAAGATTTACAAGTTTTCTTTACAAGTCTTCATACATTGATGCCTCCCATTCACGCCGCTTGACGAGACCCGGCAACTTGATTTTCTTTTTTGTCACGGGGTCTGTACCATACACCCATCGACGAAACTCGTCTGGTATTGTAACATCATTGACATTGTTAATAATTTTTCTCCTCAATGTAGAGGTTTGATATGATGAATACTTAACATTGAATAAAAACGAAACAAGAGCATCATATTGGCCTTGCGACAAATCTTTGGCGAATGGTTCTCTATCGACAAGCCGTTCTACAGCTTCTACATCTTCTACAAAGAATCTTTCGGCCGTATCCTTGTTTATGATTTGGCCAGTTTTTACATTCCGGGTGTGGCCATAACCGATTGTAAGGACACCTGAAGGACAACGGTAAGCCTTAAGACGTAGCCCTTCGTGCTCCTTTAAGACCTGTTCTGCATATTCACTTATCTTCATAATTATCCTTTTTTAGCATTGACAAATCGATATCGAGATGCCTTTCAGTCTTGTCAACAAGCACCTTCTGCGCTACCTTTGCCCAGGTTGCATTATTGCAGGAACTCTCGTTCTCGAGAATACTCCATAATTGCCAGAAACATACGGCACCGGCTACGACCTTTGTCATATCGATACCAGTTCCAGAAGTTATATATAAGTTTATAAAGTATGCCAGGATGATGAGAGCATACACCTTTATCAGCGTATGGATGACTCTGCCGGCGTTGGAACTGCGGAACTTACCGGAGTTCTTTGGTGCTTTATCACCAAACTTCGCCTTGACACGACGGTCCAATTGCCACGCCGTGTAGCAGTCATAGAATATCGCTAAAGTGCAGATAATAATATACGGGAGTGTCGGCTCGAGCAATGCAAGAAGTGCGCCGAGAGCTGTAAAAATAGGTCTAAACATTTTCTTCATAGGCTAAATTACTTGCACAAATGTATATTGTACAAAGCCTATGTAAAAAGACATTTTATTTAGAAAAGTCGACCTTGATTGTCATTGTTTGCAAGGGTTCATTTATTCTCTTCAAATCATCTAAATAAACCCTCTTGTTAATTTTAGTTACTGGAAGATATTCAAACTTAAATGCTCCCAGTCTGCTGGGTGGAGCTGCGTGTTTATTTTTCATAGAATTATGAATAGAGTTCAGGCATAAGGATTTTCTTGTATTCTCCGCTTTTTACTTTCTGCTTAGCAATCTCAAGCGGACGGTATCGTTTCTTTATTACGAATTTCTTGTAGTCCTTACCCATGTAGCAATATTGCCACCATACAGGACTCACCATTTCGTACAATTTACGTCTAATCTTGAATGTCCTGTAATGAATGGTCATTCCGAGATATGAGTTCATCGAGTCGACAAACTTCTCAAGATACTGCAACGCTTCGCCCTCTTCTGCAATATTATTGTAAAATCGCAACTTGTCACACATCCTGCCGCGTGTACGATTACTGATGTATGTTCTTCCAGGCTTGATCATCGCACCCACGAACAGCACACCTTTGTGTACTGGTTGGATATATATCTTCTTCGGATGTAGATTGACAAGAAGCTGCTGTTTCAGGAAAATACGCAGTTCCGAAACAAATGCGACCAAATCCTCTCTTGTCGGCAAAAGAATTATAAAATCATCAACGAAGCGCAGATAATGATTGTACCCTTTGACGTTAAGAATCCAATGGTCCAGTACCGATGCGTAAAAGTTCGCTGACAGTTGCGAGGGTAGATTACCGATTGCACAGCCTTTCTCTCTAGGCTGGCCGAACAGTGTTTTTTTCGGAGGAATGTGCTTCCACTTTTTAATGGGACTTTTACGGATACAATTATCCTGAGGACAATGGAATGTTATTACCCTGGTAATGTATAAAAGGCACTCGATATCATCCCTATTATAGTTGTCACGAATGAAGATATCCAGCATTTCATACAGCAAGGCCTTATCCATAGACATAAAGAAGCCCTCAATATCAAACCGTCCTACCCACCAATCAGGGTGCTCGTCCACCATTCTTTGTGCTTCTCTCACAGCTGCGTGAACACCTTGGCCGACACGGCAATTTTTGGACACATCACCTTGCTCGGCAAAGCGTTCTTCTAACAAAGGATTAACCCTCAAGGCCCACCAATGATGTATAATACGGTCGCTAAAATCTGCTGCAAAGATTTCACGGTAAACCGGCCAATCTGATACAAAACTATTGGACTTGTCAGGAACATACCTGGCACATTTAATGCAGTTCCATTTATCTACCATCTTGCTTCCACAATCAGGTAAAAACCGAATATAATCATTGCTCGTTTTTTTCTTCCGGCAGCAATCATCAAAAGCCTCTACGATTGAGTCGAATGGTATGTCATAGGCTACCTGTTCATCTGCGAGAGCAACAGCACGCACGCGAGTACTATTATTACGATTGTTGTTGTTGTTGCTATTACCATTGTTCATATTCACGTTCCAGTTATTGTATCTACTTCGTTGTTCCTCGCTATGCAAGGGAGATACCCAAATAAACCTTAGTTAGCTGCTCGCTCCCAAACAGCATTACCGTTTGGGATTCCGGCTTTCAAGCATGAAATTTCTCCAGCCTGTGGCTTGCTTGCCTATGGAGTCTGCAAGTTTTAGTATATCCGCAAACTTGCGTTGATCAATTTGCCGCTCGTCTCGACATATCATCAACATCAATCGTAGAGAACTATATTTTATTTGAAACTCATCCAGATGATGTGCTGCTCTGACTTTGTCATCTTTGCAACTATTGGCACGTTGCAACAGTTCGCAACAGTCAATGGCCGTCATTACCATACGCTCTGCAAAAGAGTATCGATAGAACTTATCGAACTGTTTCCGAGCTTGTATAATCAGCTGGAGCAGAGAATACATATCCTTATAAATCTTTAATTCTTGAACAAGTCCCATTAGTTAGCTATTTGTGCCCAAAGGTACGAAATTTTAAATAAAAAAATCCCCCTTACGGGGGATATAAATCTCTTAAAAGAGATAAATGGATAAATTGTTAAAAAGATAAGAAGGTTTATTTTGCGAGAGCAACACCACGCACGCAAGTACTACTATTACGACTGATGCTGCTGCTGCTACTACCATCGCTCATATGCACGAGCCAGTTTTGGGTTGTGTTCACCTCAGTAGAACTCCAATACCACTCCGTAGATATTGTGCCACCATTGAAATACTTAGTCAAGAAACTGTTTATCTCGGTCTTGTATTCAGCGATAAGACGCAATTCCGTTACACTTGGTAAATACCACTGCAGAGGGTCGTTGGCATTGGCCTTATAGTTCCAGGCAGCTTCAGCCGCCGGTGCACCCTTAATGTTCTGCGAGTCGGTCTTTCCGGCTTGCTGTTCAATAACGGCCGATGTATCCTCGAGACCGGTATTGACTTCGTATAATCCGACATTGCCGGCGCCGTAATTCTTTACGCCTTTCAAATCCACTCCGTAAGCTCCATACTTGAACGTCATACCTCCATTGGCATCGACACAGTCAGCTGCAGCCACAATGAATTCCCTCTTGCGTGCACGTATACATACACCTATTTTACTATACTGAGATTTGGCATTTGCCGACAATGCGGACCATTCTTCGCCTGTAAAATGGCTAATAGAGCCATCAGCTAACTTTACACAGGAAACACGCAAATCACGCAAGCCACCGGCCCATTTGATATACTCTGTAATCTCTGAGAGCGGTGTCTCAAAAGTCACCTCGGGAAAACCAATCTCGTTCAATGCCTGAACTTGCATCTCCTTATTCAAGCGTAGGAGCAACGCTTCTTTATTTGCACTCATATTGTTAATCTTTAATGGTTATACCTCCTCACAAACTGCACGGACAAGATTGAGCGTTTCCTTATTATGAGCATAAATACTACCCCAATGATTGGAGAACGCAAATACCAAATCAGTTTGATACTCTGTACTGCTCCAATAATAATGCGTGTTACTATTGCTGGAGAGCTTACATTCTGCACTCCAGAAATACTCCAGTGCTTCCTGAACCTCTTCCTTGCACCTATAGATAGTGATAAGCACGCCCAGACCCGGCAAATGCCAGTCACTTGTATCCTCGATTCCGTCAAACTCTTTCGTGTAGGCTTTATAAGCTTTTGCAGCTTCAGCTGCAGGAGCACCTTGCACATTCTGCGAGCCGGTTGTCCCTGACAACTGTGTAATGATATACTCAGTATTGGCAGCGCCGGCAAAGTCATTGTAAGCCGCTCCAAGACTGCGATTGTCGAGGTCTGCCACATTGACACGGTTACCCCAGGCGAGTGTCAATCCTCCTTCAGCACTAACACAATCAGTAGCTGCCAATATGAACGAATGACCATAAGCCCTCACACGAATTCCACGCTTGATAAATTTTGCCCTATTGGCGTTTGTCAAGCTATCCCACTCTTCTCGAGTGAAATAATGATAACTCTCATCATCAAATCTCTGCACTGCGAGGCATATATCAAGCAGGCCACCGGCCCACTTGATATATTTGCCGAACTCCGATGCCCGGCTGTTCTCTGTGACGTGCTTCAGGCCGACAGCGTTGAACGCTGCCGCCTGTTCTCTCTTGTTCTTGCGTAACAGGGTTACGCTCTGTTCAGGTGTACTCATAATTAGTAAATTGTATTGTTGATGTCTTGATTTTCCTCTGCATACGCGGCAAGATACTCATCGTAGGTCTCACCATTGTAATACTCGAGGTGTTCTGCAATATTCTCAAGGGTTACTGTCTCAACCTCCTCTGCACCGCCGTAGGCCTCGTTATTGACCTGGTCGATGAGATTGATGAAGGCTTCAATCACAACGAAGATGGTTATCTCTGAGATGCCTTGCTCGATGGCCTCTATCTCATAAGCCTCGCGGATCACTGTGAGCTGATATGTGCCGCTGATTACAGGCTTTGCAACCTTGTTGCCATCGGCATCCTGGCCTGCGACCTTCTGCTCGATGATGGCGAGGAGTTCTGCACCGTCACCCTTCAGCACCTGGCCTACAATACGCACCATGGAGAGCAGTGGAGTTTCTTCCTGGTTCTCGAGTATGGTCTTCATAATCACCACAGCATTGAGCTTTGGCGAGTTCTCGAGACGGAGACGCTGCACAGCCTCGAGTGATGATATCTGCAATCCCGTTGCAGAGTTCAGTGCGGTAAATGTCAGTTCGGGCAATCCCAAGAAACGAAGTTCAACCATCGTGTCAGGCAACGCAATATCATTAATAGGCGATGTCTCCGCAAGGGTAATACTCTCGAGGGCACTGCCTTTAGCGTTGATATGCTCGATACGAGGACACTTCGATGCGTCAAGACTTTTGGCACCGGTATTCCGGATGTCAAGTGTCTTGAGGAATGGAAGGTCACCGAGCATATATGAAGTGAGCTTTGCATATCCCATTGAGCGTTCGATGTGACTGTCACCACCGGTGATGATAGTCTCAACGAGGCTCATAACAGAAAAATCAAAGTTCTCGCTCAGAGTCAAGGCTGAGAGGTCTATGCTACTCATTCTATCAGCTTGATAGATGTAGAGCAATGCGCCCTCATCTTTAGCGAAGTTGGTAAATGTATAGCTTTGACCGCCCTCAAGGTAACAACTCTCGGAGAGGTTGCCCGAAGCGTCATTTCCGACACCAAAGTAACCTGTTGCAGCTGCAGTGATGGTTATGGTAGCATCTGCACCACAAGCGATACGGCCTGACAGTACTCCGCTGAAGAAGTCACCAGTCTGGTAGTATCCATCGCGTATGCGCCAGCGAGTGCGGATAAATGCCGGGAGCGATGTCAAACCGAGGCCTTGAAGAGCATAGAAGTATATCGCATCCGATGTAGCGGTGTACTGGATATACTTGCGATAGCCATCATAGGAGCTTACGACCTTTGGCCATACAAGCTGACGTTTGGTGCAGTAGAAGTAGATTGCTCCATCAGGAGAGAACGGTTTCATCATTTGGCCGTCCACCTCAGTCTGGCAAGAGCGCATAGCAGCAATGACAGTACGGAGGTCTATTGCTGAGCCATCGGCCAACAGCACCTCTTGCTGTTCACGACAGCACACCCACAAGATACTATTCCACCCGGCAAAGGGGTTTGTATAGTCATCTGTTGAAGGCTTGCCTGGATCCACCTCGGGGTCAGTATCGCACCCACCGTCATTGTCTTTCTCGTTCACACCGTCGGCATCATATATCTTGTTAAGATACATTATAAGCGCATTCTCAGAGTAGATACCGCCACGCACGCTTGCTCCGTCCTCAAGGAACCACATAGGCTGCATATTCTTGGCCTGCTGGTCCTTTCCACACGCATAGTCGGTAAAGCCGTAATAACTCATTACAGACTTTGGGTTCGCGTGCAGATGCAGTTTAGTGCGCCAATTCGTTGCCCATTCCGCTGTCAGTTCTTTGTTACAAGTAGAGGCGAAATGCAACATATCATAGAGTTGATATGGCACTTTCTTACCGAGTGCATAATCAATGGCCAACTGGTCGTTGTCCACCATACACTCAAAATAGTACGTCCACGCCGGGAAAGTGTCGCCGGATATTTCGCCCTTGTCGATGAGCTTCTGCACCCAACTTGATTTCATTGTTGAGGGTGCCATAATATCGGCAATGGAAGAAACACCGCGCCACCAGCACATACCTTGATAAACGAGAAGTTCAAATCCCTCAACAGGGTTAAGGACATCACCCTCGACTACCCATTTACCGCCCTTGCCGTTCGGCTGATACATAGAACCGGTGGTATTGGTCCAAGCACCATTCTTGTAACGCATAAAGCGGTAGTTCCTGCCACAATAGAGTGAGAGCAGATAAGGCATTGACGTGTCAAGTCCTTCTGTAGTCTTGAAACGAGCCTCAATCTGGTCAAGCGTCTCGCCATCATTACCGATAAACTCGATGAACGACTCATCCTGATAGTTCAAACAGCCGAGGTTATACCCGGGCGTATTCATAAAGCCTAGTGCAGTCTGCTCGCCTTTATCCTCTTTCCAGTTGCCACGCGCTTCAAAATACACATTCTGCAAGGTGTCAGAGGTTGAACGATACACAGCAACAGGGTGATTCGCTGTTGAGTGGTTCATCTGCAATCCCTCGATATGGATGTCGTCCAAATCCCAAGTACCATCAAAGAAGCGCTGTGCCGGTGTAAGATAGTCGCCACCGAGCGAGCGATATGTGTAGTTCATCATATCGCAAGTACCGCAGTCGTTGACACCGCCGGAGTCGGAAAAGTCTATCTTGACAGTGATGATATCGACAGGGATTGTATTTTCTCCTACGCGCACCTTCTTCTTGGAAAACAGTGCGTATGTGAGGATAGCATCTGCATTTGTGTATTCCGGGAACAGAGGCTCTATACTCTTTGCCTTGTTGAGATAATAGCGAGGGTTCTTCTTCGGTCTCTTGGCCGAAGTTGTACCCTGTCGGCGTTTGCGTATGCCACGCGCCACGAATGAACGCCACGGCATTGTCGGGTTGTAATAGTATAGGTCGATAGTAAAGTTGTCGCTGGTAGATGTACCACCGTCAAATTCATCGAAACTCTCTTCAGACGCTACCTCCACGACATACGGGATTCCTCGCGCATAGAGTAAGTTGGCAGAAGGTCTCAACATCGTTGAACCCTCGGCCGTTTGAGAAACAAGCACATTCTCAAACTCGAATTCCTTTACCATAAGTTCGGTGTCGGTAAGGCGAACAAGGTGGTTCTTATGAGCCTGAGCCCACTCAAAATAGGTGTTCCAAGCACAGATATTGTAGAGGTAGAAGTCTCCCTTTATACCATAGAGACTGATACCGTTCTCTTGGAACAGATTACCGGCACCGCCAACATACCCGATGTTGCCCACGCGCTCACCATCAAGGTATAGAACTATCATTGAATACTTGATACCTCCACGCTCATAATAGAGGTTTGTAGGCTCTACAACAACAGTAACAGTATGTTCCGTACCCTGTTCGTAAGAACGCTCCTCTCGAGAGCGGACACCGTTCTTGCAGTATATGCCGACTTTCGAGCCAGTTACATAGAAACCACCTCCGGCACTCTCATCATAACATTCGATGAGCCTTGCAGTCTTATCCTTTACATTCTTAGATGCAAAGGAGAACTGAATCGCCGCACCTGTCGACTCAAGCATAGAAGAACCGAACATATAATGGTTAAGCGTAGCTGTTACGTTCTCAGCAATACGCAAACAGTTCTTGCCGAGAAAGTTACTGAAACCATTAGATGTGTAGTTGGCCCCGGTCAATTTCAATTCATAACCATTCGACTTGATACTGTGGTCAGCTTCATCATTGGAGCGACCTGAGAAATCAAAGTCATAAATGGTACCGGCTGTAAGTTCAGCATCGATAGCGGAGCCATCAATGGTGACTGTAATCTCATCGCTCGATACACCATTAACAACAGCTTTGTAGGTTATCTGCTGTCCGTCAGCAAAACCCTTTATCTGTTGTGATATCGTGTATGTGCGAGTGTTGAGAGCAAGCAGCTGGGTGAACTGGTTGCCATTGGCCAACACTGCAACGTGCGACTGCACTTTGCCCGGTGCATAGACAGCAACATCGAGGCTCAATGTGTCGTAAAGCCTAATGGTGCCATTATTAGCATCATCATAGCGCACAGAGACAATAGGAGTATTATTGTTCTCATCAACGACCATGATAGCCGAATAAATGGTATTACCCTTGGTACCAGAAGCGATATCAGTACCCTGCACACGAATCGGGTAACTGCCGTGAGTGAGCCCGAGTTCGGTCGGGCGGATGGTGACAGAGTGTGTAAAGCTATCGTTTACGACAGCGGTTGCAAGCGGTTGCCATTCGCCTCCGAGCTTTATGTCAATCTGTGCCGATATACCTTTATCGCTCTGATTGTTGGCGAACTTGTACAAAGGAACAGCCACACTTGTTGTTGTCGGTGTTATGGGATTGTCGGCAGAATACTGCAGAACCTGCACAGAGGTACAAGTAACATCGACAGCCGTCACCGTGATATTCTTGCTACCGGTAGCACCAGTATCATCATAGGCAACAAGCCTGTATTTCTTCGAGCCTGCAGCGGTAAAGAACTGTGTAAAATCGATAGGAAAACTATAGTCATTCAGATCTGCGGAGCTTTGCTGATTGACGGTCTGCGAGAACACAGTAATGTTGGTATCGCGGTCCACAAGCTCAATACGTTCGATACTGTTTTCCGTCTCCACTCCTGTTGCCGATGATACCGAACGGATGGCTGCCGATGTGGCAATGCTCGCGCCGTATGCGCCATAGAGAGGAGAGTTCTTGAACGCAATGGCCACAATGGTTGCACTACCGCCACCGGTACCTGTTCCAACCGGGAACTGTATCTCATCGCCGACGGTATCACCGTCAGCATTCTGCATAGCAATCTTGACAACACCCTCTGTCTCGGTATCGACCATAAGGTTTACAGGCAGATGATGATGCGCACCTTCAGCCGAGAAAGCTTTGCCGGTACCGACCTCAGGATTGTCCGAAAGTTCAATTTTAGAACCACCTCCACCGAAGTCACTCCAGAGAGCCGGCTCACTGAAATCGGCAATAGCCCCTTGGAACTGCTTTGTCTCCATCTTGTTCTCGGCCACCTTATAGCTGATGACAAGACCAGGCTTCGCGTATGTAAGGCCTTTCTCTTTCTGGTATGCCAAAAGAGCCGTCAAAGCACTCTCAAGAGTGTAGAAATTACCAAAAGTAGGAGCACCGACAATATTATCAATGATAATGTATGGCTCGGATCCTGCGGCCAACGAACCGAAGTCCTTCCAGTTGTCGGGGTTTATCCATTGGTCCTCTGTCAGCGACTTGCCAACGAACTGATAGGTTTTCCACGTTCCGGCAGCAATCTCGAATGAAAGAATCAAGCCCAATGCAGCCTTTTTCTTAGTCCAGGCAAGATGCACAGCAGACTTGCCGATATTCTCCGTGTCACAAAGCGAATAGTATCCGCTGATGGGCATTTCAGTCGTTACATTGTATATGTTACCGACTGATGAACCGCCAAAGTCCTTCCAATTATCCAAATTCTGGAATGACTGAATGGTGTTCACTCCGATGAATTGCTTCGCAACCCAGCCATCCTCAGAGAGATACACTACAACCATACCTGCTGCAAGACGGCCGGCATTGAGAAGAGTTGAAACAACTGCCGCAAAGTCATACACCGTTGTTGGCTCATTCTTCCAAACGTTGATATTGACAATAGTCAAGTTCTGCCACTGCGAACTCAATTGCAATGATGCAGCTTGTTGCTCGAGTGCAACTCCCCTATTACCGGCGAAAGCTGTTGAGGATGTCTCGCCTAAAGCAAGCTCAGGACCAATGGGCGCGAGCTGTGTTCCACTCCAACGATAGCCAAGACTTTTATTTCTACATACAAAGATTTTGCCTGAGACGGGAATATAATTGTGTTGATAGTTCTCATCGCCTGCCCAATTAGAGTAATACAAACCATCTTCGGGGTTATGAACGATAAAACGTAGCAACGAAGATGAATAATAAATTTCCAATTCTGCACCCTCGTTGCCTAATATAGGCAATTCACGCGGTTCAACATTAGCAGTCTGCACGATGTCGTTAAATTCTACCATATCATCGACAAATGCCGGGAGATTGGCTGCAGGGACCTTGCCAAGTGCATCAAGAGGAGCTATACCGGAAGGTTTGCCAATCTGTTCGGATATATTGGAGACCTCCGATGACAAGCCTTCAATATTAGCAGAATTCTCAATGACTTTTGTCTCAACAGTCGCCATTCCGTCTCTCATAGTAGAGATTGAGGTTATGACTTCCGAAAGAGTTCTGTTAGCGGAGTTTGCTCCATTCTGCGCTGTGGCAGCAGCATTGCTAGCAGAGTTGATGCCAGCACGAAGCTCGGCAAGCAGTGCAGGTGTCAGCAAACCGGCATTGGCTGTAGAAGCTGCTGGGATTGTAATGGTAATAGGTACGAGAGAACCGTCGTTCAGCCTCTTCTTCATGGAAATGATGAAGTTGCTTTCCGAGGTTGTAAAACTTACCGTAGAACCATCAATCAGCGCTTCAGGAACAGTGTCGATAATCGCTTGTATTATCGACACAAAAAGCGAGCCGACACGAGATGCAGAGTTCTCATACTCCTCTGTCGCATCACGGACTGCAGCAGCTTGTGGAAGTAGATTAGTTAATTTACCCATAAGTGATTATATTTTGAAAATTGTATTTCAAAAGTAACCACCTGAAAAAGGATGTAAAAAGACACTAATTTTGCAGTTCTTCTACAATTGTATTCAGCACATCGTGAGCATAGATATCCGTCATCGCCCGACGGAAGACCGCCAAAGAAGTATAAAGTTTGTGTGAATACCAGTTCCTGCGTTTTCGAGGTTTACCGCTGGTCATATAACCGCCCCATGCAGGGCCGACCTTACGCGGTTTATCCAATCTGTTCTTGCGCCTGTATTCAGGATCCAGGAACTCAAGGTCGCCACCATTACCGCGAGCATAACCACGTCCGGTACCGAATGCCTGGTATATACCATATCCGGCCCATTTGATTAGAGTGCTATTGGCCGTTGGAGTACTGGAGAAACTACCCATCAATGCGCCTGTACGGACAATATTGTGTTTGGCAATCTTCTCTTGCCATATATCAACCATCATATCAGTCCAGGCCTTGATGTATGCCTCTTGATTTTTTACTTCATCTGCCATAGTTCTGCATTGTAACAAAGATTCTCCGGCTCAGAGCACTCAAGCATAAAACATAGACCGGTACAACCACTGAACATATACTTATTGAATTCCCGGTAGAATATACTGTCTGTTTTGAGGTATATGAGGTCATCACAATCTGTCTTGTCTTTTATAAGCCTTGATACAATTTGCTTATATAGTTCTCGACAAACAGAAAGTTGCTTCTCTCTATCCTCCATATCGTTGACTCTATAACGACGTAGCAATGACACCGTAAAAACACGTTTGCGGAAATACCCTCCACCACTACCACGGAAATTCTGCCCTTCAGTGGTATCATCAAATACAAAGAAATTTGCAACCTTGCGTAGATCATTGATAACTCCCTCCAAGTTTTCGATGCCCGGACAAGTTGTAAAATGGAATTTCTCGGCAACCGCCAATTTATTCTCTTTGCATATACGCCCAAAGTACTCTTGAGCATTAAAAAACACCGTTCCCATTATCTCTTCATTGATTTTTTGAATTCCTCAGCCTCTCGAGCCTTGGCATTCAGTTCCGTCAAAGCTCGCCACGTATCAATGGCAAATATCTCTTTCTCTTTTGTAACATCACCGCCGGTCAATGCGCGTATCTGGGCATTCATAGCTTCTACAACAGATTGAGCGCTCCCACCCTCCGTGCGCTTAAAGAAATTGCTGAATTGCATTAAGAAGTGTGTCTTCAATTGTGTATACCATTGAATAATACCAAAACGGATATAAGGCTTGTACTCCTTGATTTTCTTTTTGCCATTGTATACAATTCTTGCCATTGCAACAATTGCTTCTTCATTCTTGCTCATAAGAAAACCTTGATAAAGATTGTCAAGACAAAGATATGTTTCAAAGGATACATCATGCAGAAGCCTGTCAACGGCGTGGTGTCCATCGTACTCATCGAGCAGGACCGGAACAGAACCAGGAGTCAACACCCACCGCATAGCCTCTGTAAGAGCTGCAATGTCTTCAGATGACAGAGTACAGTCAATTGTGCCAACAGATGTCTGTATACGGCATTTAGCATAGCCTCCTTCAGTTTTAACTATAACCATATTTGCAAAATAGAGGGTTATGCGCAGCAATGCCGTTACAGAATCATAAGCTGTCAGGAAAACCAAAACCGCTTTCAGCTGTCTTTGATTGAGTTCCTGCCAGGATTTCGGAAACTTGAAATCCAATGTATGGCCACTTGCTATAACAGTGTGTTTATATTTCCTACTCATATCAAATTCCCCAAAAGAATACTCCATCCTCTTTTTTGTTCTCATACCTGTCGCCTTTTCGTGCCTGGTATGCCGAAGAGGCCTTATAGGTGGGGAACGAATCGATTGTTATATCAAGGAACCTCAACAGAGTCTGCAGCAGCTGCCGGATGTCAGCAGAATGTGTATCGGTTATTTCTGCAGAGATAATACCATGGATAATATGTATTACCTGGGTCTGGTGCGATGAAATGTTGTTCTGGCGTATAGCAGTCAGTAATTCATCAACAAGTTCATCGCCGACAATATTGCGAATTTTGGCCTCGGCCATAGTAACTAAAGGGCGATATTTCGCACAATCCCTTCGGTATATTTCAGGGAATGCCGAACGGCGGAAGTACTCTCCCGACCAAAAGAACGTACTGAAAAATTCCTTGGCTATATCACTATCGTACCATTCCCGGTGGTTTCTTAACTGGGACAAAATCGTATCGAAGACATCATCATATACATCAAGCAGTTTCTTATGTAAACGATTCACACGTTCCGAACTTGCCGGTGTGATATTCTCCGTAGACACAACGCCGAAGCCACTGCCTGTAAGCACCAGGTCAAGGTGCGGTATAGTATCGGCATAAGCTTTCACACATACAGCAGTCGTAATGTTCCTTACTTCAATAGGAGATGGCTCCTTCACGACATCCAGGCCAAGAGTTCGGAACAGTTCCTCCTGGACAGATTCTATTTGTGGAGCTACAGCTTCAAATACATGGTTATCGCAGTTAGTGGCCGAGTAACAGCATTTCTCGAACACCTCTTGGGTTATATCAATTCTATTCATCGTTAGGATCTTTTTGAGTACCGTCTTTTATAGAAACCTTTTTTGCGTCGTTCTTCTTGTCAAGCGTAGTCAGCATAATCAATGGAACATCAGGATAAACCTTGTCACCCCAACCGTTATACTCTATTACCACATTGTGAACGTTACATAGCAAGTCGTGCTGTGCAATCTCGAGAGACTGTTTGAGAGTAAAGAGTTCCCTTTTGTCGCTTCCCGAATTATTTGTCTGTGATTTGCCCGGTGTCGCACCCACAAGATTCGTGTGAATATTGAAAGCATAACACATCACATTGTTTGCCTCTGCAATATCCTCAGCCCAATCTCCACCCTCCTTGCCTTTATCGATGAGGTTTACCTTTACCATGGAAATTTCACGACCATCAGGATTGATGTAATATCCGGATATCCACACCTTGCCCGAGTTCTCAATGCCTGAAACGAATTTGACAATATTCTCTTTCTCTTTATTGATGCGGTCAGTTTTCTCCTTAAAATCAGTAATTCCCTCATTCGCACAGATTGTGCTCCAATAATCCTTATGCACCTCAACAATATATTTCACAGAGGCGGAATTCTTGAGCTTCGCTTTCTTGCCGACACCAATGAGCTGCTTGATGTCGTACCAATGGCCTTTGAATATTGAGGTGTAGTAAGGAACGGGGTAATACTGTAGGCCCGGAGTCGGAAATCTTGAAACAATGGCGAATTTTCTGTCATTCGTTCTCACGCGGCACAATCCATCTTTCCCCGGTTCCTTACCCATTCGCACCATCAGATCACCCAAGGGGTCTATGAAATCCAATAACGGAATAACCTCAATATCATCCTTAGAAGGATTTGCATCACGGAAATCTGCGTAGAAAACATGGTTTATCTTGCCGTTGTCATCCGCTTCTTCAAATCGACAATAGCAAGCCTCTTTGTGGCGAAGCTGCACAATCTTAGAAGCATCACGCGACAGGATGATGACAGCGACAGCATAGTAGAACCATTTGAAATCAGTAGTCTGCTCAATCCAAAATGAAGGCAAGAAATTACGGTTATAGAAACGTCTTATTTCCGGATCTCGAGTAGGTTCTTTTGTCTCATAATCGATATACTTAAGACCGCCACTATAACCTGTAAGAACGTTGAAGTATTGATTTTGTGCCAAAATTTCGTCCCTGCCAATGGCGTTCATGAGAGAATAAGGCATCTGATTATCTGGCCCAAAAGGTACATACTTATAGTTCGTACCGGGAATTGGGATTGCCTCTCCAAAAAAATCCTCATCAAAAACAGCAGAAGAGTCGCTTACCGTCTCGATACTGCAAAGTACCGAGTTGGAAATTTCAAAAACCGAAGATTCAGTAAAATTATCAGTCATCTGTATATAGTTTTACCGTTAATTTCAAAAAGTGTAATATCTCTGAACTCACGAACCTGTCCATTCGGGAACCTCACTTTGTGAGTACCACCGCGCCGATGTGCCGAAAAGCATACAACCCCCTTATATGTAAGGATATCTCCAGTTGATAGTTTCCACAGGCGTAAATCAACAGGTTTGCCCAACTCAAGAAACTTGAAAGCATCTTTGTAGTAAATAGTCTTATCCATCAGTTAAAAGTAACATCAAATGTTTTATCAAACAGTTTCGGAGGCCTTATGGTGTGCAACATAGCAGATACGAACGAAGCTCGGCGATAAGTGTATTCAAATGTCGGCAAAGAGTCATCATCATTGACGTACTTGATTTCCGTATCAGTAAAAACGACCTCATCACTCGCAACCCCGGATGAATCCATAAGAAAAACATATCTAGACCTTGCGAGGTCCATCCCCAGACGGAGCATACTATCGAGCAGAATACCGCTATTAGCCTTAAAAAGTTCCGTATCATCAATATCATACTGCTTATAAAGGCCATCAATATAAGCATGTGAACGCTTGATTGAATATTCCGTTTCGACAGTCCCGGTAAGATACATTGTTTCCCAACAGCCAAAATTGTTGCGAAACATAATTGCAGGATTTGCTTTCGGTAGAGTTTTATCCACTTCAAAGTAGAAAGAACGTTCACCGGCTCGAACAGCAAAGCCAATAAGCTCTCCCAGAGAGTCATCAACAAACCTGGCTGGCGATACATTGATGCTATTTACAGCGTCTAAAACAACATCATCCTCGTTCATCAGCAGCACCTCTTTCGTTTCAACACCAGTGCCTGAATAGTAAGAAGCCTGAACATAGACACTACATGTGCTCTGCGGATAGAATGAAAGCGTTTCATACCTGCCAATCTGCGTGGTTTTCTTATTTACCAATGTTGTAAGGAAGAACGAAGGCAAAAACTCTTCAGCGTTTTCAGATATGCGTGTAGCAGTTTTGAAGACACGATAAGAAACAGAGTAATCATCTTGTCCCTCCTCCCTGGCGGTGAATACAAAATCTGCGAAAACGCCATCAATATAACTCTCAAGAATACGCCGTAAATCAAACAGCCTAATCTCACCATTATTGTCAGGCACATAGTCAGCAGTAAAGACTGTGAAACCGTTACACTCTATAGAAAATGTGACAACACCGGTCGAATTGTCTATCCACATATCCTGCATATATGTAGAGAAGAACAAACTACCGGGTATGCTACGATTTGTATTGTTATCTATGTTGCGTATTATTGCCATTGAATTTATTTTGCCCGAAAGTAGACATAGCCTAGAGATAGTAAAAAGACAAGCAACTGTTCTGCCAACTACGCAGAACACCCACTGCCGCCGCCAGGCGGCGCGATTTTTTTTGCGAACAGGCACAAAAAGGGGAGCAACCTTGTCGGCTGCTCCCTTTCTCTTGGGCTGTTACTTTACAAGTTCGGCCTCAATCTCGGCAATCTTCTTGTTAATCTTGTCGCGGATGAAATCCACAAAATGCAACAGCAGTTCTCGGTTGGAAATCTTGAAAATGTTCTCCTCGCGGAATGAGGGTGCGCCTGAACTCGCAAAAATTAGGCGGTAGTTTGAAACCTCGAAAGTGTCATCCTCATTGAGCACCTCTTCTGCGGTGTTGATTTGGTCAAGCGTCTCGATAAACTTTGTACGCTTGGCTGAAAGTTCCTTCTTCGCCTCAAGCACCTTGAGGCACTCGGCAAGTTCCTTCTGCTTGCGCTCCATTTCTTTCTGCAACTCCTCTGCCTTGCGCTGTGCCTCGCTCTTGGGTTTGCTCTTCTTCTCACTCTTGGGGGTTGGGGGAGTTGTAGAGGGGGTGCTCTCTTCTGCCTTGGTTGTCACTGGGGGCACGGTGGCTACAATAACCTTGCCAACCTCTGCTGTTGCATTCTTCACTCCGTTTGCACTCTCAATGTTCTTTTTTGTTGTCTCCATAGTTCTATAAATTTTAAGGAGTTAATACTATACACCTGTCGCGCGGTGTCCGCTTATTTTGTAATTGTGTGAACTTGGGAAATATCAAAGAGGTGACACACTGGGAAATAGTCCTCTTTTTCGGTTGCGTGTTCTCCTTTGGCCTTTGCCTCTGCAACTCGTTCCTTTTCTGCCTTTGTGGCCTTTGGTGTTGCCCATATCATAAAAGAGGTTTGTCCTTTCTTCACGATATAGCCGGCTTCTTTCCATTGGTCAAAGGTTCTCAAATCGCTAGCAGAAAACTGTCGTTTGTAGTATGCCAACAGCAAACTGTTTACACTTTCCTCGATGCCTTCCATTTGAGCAACCGCCTTTAGGTCTTGCGATAATGCGCTCAATTCCTTTCTGCGCTCAATAGCGCGCGCTTTCTTTTCTTCTTTAGTCTGTTTCATAGTCTCGATTATTTGAGTTATACATTTTTTCCATTTCTGCCATTTATTAGCAGATGACAAACTCGCTCCCTGGCTGTTGGAAATAGCTTTCTCCATTGGTATATAGTTCTAGTTCTTCGCCCTCTGCTGTTATGAATATTATGCTCAGTTCGTAAATGGTATTGAACACCTTTGTAATCTTAGCACCTTTAAAAGTTTTGTTGATGAACTCAAAACCTTGCTTCTTTGTGAATGTCTTGTAACCTCTTTTCATTGCTGTGTGTATTGTGTAGTTTGTAATAATTTATCTGGCGGTTGAAGCCAGATCCGGTGTGAGCCTTTTAACTTTTTTGCTCCTCACACTGAGCTTTTTTTTAATTTTTCCGTCGTATATCGCCGACCGTTTGTTTCGCCTTTTGTGGCTGCTTAAAAGTGTCCGACAGCGCAGTGTTGCAAGGTTTTATACAAGAAATACTACCTGAGAGAAAAGAGGTGTGGAGATTTGTTGAGAAACCATCGGCCCGACCTTGATTAGCGAGATGGCGAAAGTACCTTTGCAGCGGAAAAAGGGAAACACATAACGGTCGCTATACAAAGGATTAAATCAAAGGCGAAGTGGGAGAAAATGAGCAAAAAACAGATAGCACAGCTATCGCTATAAAACAATAACACCCGTGAAGTATTCGGTCTTGAGACTTGATGAAGAGACGGAGGAAATACAAGCCGGGTACCAAACCGCGAAATTCGGTTCATATTTCATATCTGAAAGAAATATGCCAAAAATGAACGGAATTTCGCCGCCCGCCACAATTCATAGGCGGTTGAACAATAATGAATTACCTATCAAAAAAACGGGGAAAATTCAAGAATTTTGGATTTTTTCCGCTCCTCCGCGAGCAAAGGCATTAAGAATTAAGCCTTTGCGAGCACCCCGAACCGCATTTTGTGCGGTTATCCGTAAGGGTACCCCCCAGCGCCCTACGCCAAGACCGCCGATTACCGATTATATTTTAGCGGAATATGCCGAGCGAAACGGGCGGTAAGCGCGAACGCGCGCATAAAAAAAGCGGTGTGGCGATTACCTCACCACACCACCTATATAATGCCGATTACCTTTTAGGTAGGACAAGCACCCAGATAACTGACATCAGAAACAAACTGCGGGAACCTCTCGCAACCAATGGCCAGTGTGTCAAAGGCATCACTACCATCGGTTCGGCTCTCGAGTCTGTCTTCTTCAGTCTCTGCGAGCTTCTCTCCGCGCTTATCCTTGCCGCCATTGTATACACCGGCAGTCTGTATCGAGATAATAAGGTCCTCGTTGTTCTCGCGGTTGATACGCAAATGTCTATTGGCTTTGCCCTGGAGCATACGGTTAATGAGCAGCTGCTTCTCCATGTGGTGCATAGGTTTACCAATATAGACATCGCGCACCTCCCACCCCTGAGTACTGAAAGCCTCAATGATTACCCATCGGAAGTCCTCATCATTCACAGCATAGTTGCTACCAAGAGCCGTGCTGTCATAATAGAACACAACCTCCTTGCGCTTATGATTGCGGTAATACTTACAGAAGTCGCCAACGAGTTCCACAAGCTTGCGCTCATACTTAACAAAGAAGGATTTAATGACACGCAGATTCCGGCCATCAATAACCTGTCCGGCAACAAGCCAATTGATATTCGCATTGAAGTCAAATGCAATACAGATAGGATGCATAGATGAGACATCGGCGTCCATCAACGAAGAAGGCTCCTTAATCTTGTCGAATTGGTATTCCAATGAGTCGAGATAGCCAAAGTTGGTTGCCGAATAGTAATTGCGTTCAGTTAGCGAATTATAGAAGCCATCACGAGATATACCCACACGCTTGCACATTACAGAAGTCTGGAAGGTAAGCGGTGGCAAGTCGCGCTTCAGCTGTGCAATGAAGGCATCGCCAAGAACAGCGAGGTTATACAGCGTAGGAGCTTCGCGATAATAAACAGCGACAGAACGCAGTTTACACAGGTCGCGGTTGAGCTGTGTAAGATAAGCTCTAGTATATTCAGGGACCGGGCGACCTTCAGCCTGCATTTTCCTTACACGCTCCTTTACTTTCCATATCTCATAGACAATGCCACGAATGAGGTCAATCGTTTCCTGGTCACACTTGTTTTGGAAATCAAGGAACCAACTGCCCTTCTTTGTCAAGGGCATATCACTTGTAATGAGCATACCGTGATGGTAGCTCTTATGGCCGAAGTATTGACGATTACCACGATTGGCCGGGAAAGTCTCATCTTTAAGCTGCTCAAAGTCCACGAACTTAGCCTCGTCGATATCCAATGCATCGAAGCTGTGTGAGTTTGATGTACCTTGGCGGTCTTGAGATATTATGAAGCCTATAGAACCGTTGTAGAATGACAGCACATTTTCATAGTTCTCGGGCTTAAATATAGGCTCGCCCCATCCCCAGGCTTTAGGAGGCTTTCGGCCGATACACCAATGAATATTACGTTTGAAGCCCCAATTCTCCCAATGAACGAGCATAGAAGGCAGTGTATTCGTGAGCGCACGCTTGGCATTAGGTGACACGAAGCCCGTAATCGACCCGGGCATACGTTGAAAGTTCCTCAAGTTCCATTGCGCGTGCATCGGTCCTTTACCAATAGCACGACCGCCAACGACTACAGAGTCCTTTGCACCGATATACATCAGTTCCTGTTGAATGTCGTTAAGATAGACTTTCTGTGCCATTAGGATTCACTTTGAAAATATCGTCTGGGTTATAATCCTCCTCCTCGAGTTCAATTTCCTGGATGTACTCATATTCCTTATTGTAGGACTCGATTTTCTCCCTAATAACCTCGCGGAGGTTAGGATAAGGCTTGAATCCTGCGACAGAGGGGTCATCGGTCGGCACGAAAGCCTGCACAACAATCTTGTCATAATCGAAGTTGAGTTCATCCTCCTTGTCGAGTTGGGTGTATTTCGCGTACTTGTCTGCAGCTGCAGCCATAGCCTTTGCATCCTTGTTGATGCGGGCTACCTCATAGGCCTCATTGATCATCTCAAGGAAACGGTAACGATGATAGTCCTTGGATGTCTTCTGAAATTCACCGAGGAGCAGTTTCAATATGGAAAGGTCTGTATAAGCCTGGCTTTTGCCGAGCTTATAATCTTGCTGCAACTTAAGTACAATCTCCTTATCCTTGATACGAGGATGTTGCAGCCAAAAGTTGTAGAGGTCGCGCAACCGGAATATATGCTCTTGCGTGGCGAGTGGAAGCCCGGCACGCTGCATATCCGTAACATCGGCAAATAGATGATCACGGGCAGTATCTATGATTGCTGGTAGTGGCATATTATTCGTCGATAGTCATATCTTTAACATAGCCGGCTGTCAGTTGAACAGCCAGCGGTGAACCAACCTTCGCAAGTTCAAGTTCCTGCTTACGAAGAGTCAATGCGGTGGTCGCTTTGCCTTTGTCATACGCCTTGCGTACCGGTGAGAGTTTATTGCTGAGTTCATCACGCAACATACTCTCATCGACATCGAGCAGAGCTGCTATATCGCTTACGGGGGTTAACGCCTCGGCAAGTTCCCGAACTTTTTCTATAAATTCATCAGAGTAGTCCATCGATAGGTAAAGATTTATCCTGCATTTCGGCAAAGCCCTGTGCAAGCGTGTTATACAGTTCCGGCGAAGATGATATGATTCCGCACTCAAAGCGATTTCCGCGTGTTTGGTTCTGCGAGGTTACAACCGCCACCTTGTAGCGGTTATTACCGAGTAAAACGACCTTAGAGTGATTTTCAGCAAGGTGAACGGTGTCAAATATGGATGTGATGAACGTATATAGATGCACCGTTTTCCTTGCCGCTTTAAGGTCGCAAAAAAGAGAAGCCGACGTGATTAAGCCCTCTTTCCGTAATCGCCAGATACGGCGCAGGAACTCTTCGGAGGTGGAGAAGGTTGAGATAACAATCTCCGAAGCTCCGATGTGTTCCAAGATAGAGGCAATCACATCGGCCAGCTGGACAGAGTTTGAGAAATAAGCCTGAACAGGCCTATCCTCAAACCGTTCCAACTTGAAAGCCATAAAGTCAAAGATTTATGCCAAGCTCAGACAATTCGGCAAACGTGTCGTCGCTGATGGGCGCACCGGCTTGCTGTATTGTCCGAACACGTTCAACAATTTTTTCACGGAGAGTGGCTGCTTTCGCTTCATTGCCCTCATCGATGAGTTTCTTCAGTTTGCCTTTACCTTCAGAGATGTACTTACGTGCATTTCCAATCTGTGTGGCGAGTTCTGCGGGATCCACAGGATGCTCCTCAGTTTTGGTCGGGAAGTTATCTTCCTTAACATAGCTATCATATGCAGAAAGAGCCTCGCGGTAAGCCTTTTCCGCTTCATCAAGAAGTTTCAGCTTCTCATAGCGGTCACAAGGCTGCATCTTCTCCATAGCCTTAAGTTCCTCAAAAAGAGCTTTGATCTTTGTATAGCGTTCAAAGTTCCCGTCCCAAAGCTGCTGTACCTCCTCGGGGAGTTCATCGTGGTCGGCACGTTTACCGGCATGTTCTGCCTCTGGTTTAGTAACAAATTGCTCAACAGCAGGCATTATAACTTTCTCCATAGCAACAACCTCATGCAGAGTCTTGCCATCATCACGTATACGCAGATGTTTCTTCAACTCATACTCGAGTTTAGGCATCATCCTCACACCTCTACGTATGATATTCTGGTGTAGAATACGGTTGCGGTTCAGTTGAAGGAGCATTGTTGCTCCCTCCTCTATACTTCGCTCGTTTACAGGAGTATTGAGCCAAGTTCTTATTTTTTCAGTAAATTTATGATCCATAGTATCTAAAATTTAAGGCCGGCAGCAGCCCTAAAGCAAACTGCCGACCTCCGTACAGACAAAAGCAGTATTTATTCCTGTGCAACCGGTTTGCCGGTTGACGCATCAATGTCACCATCATCGGTAGGGATGACACCTTTGTAGAAAGGTGCCGGAGCGACATCAGTAACCTCAACATTGAGCGTTGTACCAGAGGCATCAGTCTCTTTCGCTCCCGACTCCTGTGTAGGTTTCACATTTGTAGAGAACATTTCGTTACCAATAACTCGGAAAGAGCCGTCACGCTCCTGATAGATGAACAGGAGGTTGGAAGCGTTTGCCAAACGCGCAAAGCCTGTGGCCTCCTCTCCCTTGCCTGGATGCTTGAAAGTAGCCTTATTCAAGAAACTCTTTGAAGGTTTCTCTCCTTGCGACTCACAGATGACATTGGATGCCGAGTCATCAAGGTCAATAACCTTGAACTTTGCATCAGCCACCAATGTAAAATTACCCTTGTAACAACCAAGTTCACCCATCTTGACAGCTTCATCACTGAGCTTTGGCAATTCGGGGTACTTAGCAATATTATCCTGCTGGATGAAGTACGCCTTGCGGCGGATACCGGGCATTACCGTGGTACCGTCGCAAAAGCGGACAGAGTCATACAGATTCAGAGTTGAGCATTCATTTCCCATAGTACCTTCCTTTATGCGTTGAACAATTTACCTACCAATAGCCTCTCATCAGAGAGAGTCTCAAACTGAACGCCGAAGAACATCGTTGCGATGAACTGAAGAACGAATGCAGAATGTTTCTCAACGGTGATGTTCTCCTCTTCGCCCTTCTGGTTCACACCTACAAGCATATTGCCTGGTGTACTCAAGTGAATGAACCCAGAACCCTTCTTGTTAGCCAGAGGAACGAACTCGATGTTCTCAAAGCCCTCGACAATCTTCTTCTCATACGCAGTATTGTAAGGTACAGCACCAGTTGTAGCCTTATAATCCTTCATATATGCACGGTGTATTGCAGGGTCGCAAAAGAGCTTCAGCTTTGTCTCCTCGAGCAACAATTCGTTAGCAGACTCGCAGAACGATGTAATCAAATCAACAGCATTGGTCTCATCGATCTTCTCTGTAAACTCGAAAAGATTACCCTTGGCCGTAGAGATATTACCTCCAGCGATCTCCGTTGAGGTTATTGTGTCAAAGCCATTGAAAAGGTCAGTGGTCTTGTCGCCATCCTCCTTGCGGACAGCAGTCCACAATGCTTTATAAAGATTGTGACCGAGGCGTGCCGCATAGTAAGCCAACACCTTCTGAACAATCTCTGTATGCTTCAGGGCCTCGCCCTTGGTTATCGCAGAACCATAGAGTGACTGAACAACTGAGTTCGGTTTGAACTCCCTAACAACAGAACCGAAGTAGGTATAATGAGTACGACCGTTTATCTTGGTCTCACTCTTATCGATGCGAGTGTCAGAGTATGGTCCGAACTCCATATCACCCTCCAGCTGGCCGACAGTCTCCGCATAGCGGATACCTGTTCGCAGACTCATATGATTGAGTACCGGTGCAAGTGTATGCACAGGCATCATCAACAACTCTTTGCGCAATTTCTTGGCACCCTTTGCCAAGTCATCATGTGTAATATTAACCATAATCAAAGAAGGTCTTTTACGCTGTTAAACAATTCCTTTGAGCGAGTGACAACATCAAAGTCCTCATTCTCATTGGTCTTTACAATCTCGGTATCCTCAGCACCTGGTCCCTTCTTAAGGTTCTCAATTTGAGTGTTGAGGTCAGCAATGGTACTGTCGCGTTTGGCGATAGTATCATCCTTGTCAGAGATGGACTTTTCCAGTGTGGCCAAATGAGCCTCCACCTTCTGCATCTCATCGCCGGTGATGGAAATTGTGCCATCAGCGGTTACGTCAAAGTCCTCCTTCTCGAGAACCTTGCCGACGGAATTGAATTTCTTTTTCATTACTGTGGAATTATTTTGGTTATCGCCATTGTCAAGAGTGTCGGCAGGAACTTCGTTCTTCTTGCCTGTAATAGCATTCAAAATGCGCGAAACCCACGAAGGAGCTTCATCCTCGAATGAAATTCCTTCAACAGGCAATTCCATATTGAGGAAGCGTTCTTTATCTGCCAAAGAAAGATTCTGTTTTCTGTCATCGGCAGAGATCTCATCGATAAGCCCGAGTTCAAGAGCTTCGGTAGCATTCAGCCATTTACCCTGCTTGAGAACATTAAGAATGTCAGAGATTGGTTTGCCGCATCGGTCAGCATACAGCTGTGCGAGAACAACATCAATCTTGTCATTCTCTTTCTTGTTTGCGGTCAGTTCATCGATGAGCTTCTGAATCTGGTCGGCATTATAGCTGCCCCAGGCATCAATGAAATTAGAGCACTTATGAACGAGGAAGAAAGAATATTTCCCCATTACGATTTTCTTTGCACCCATAGCTGCTACCGTGGCAGCTGATGCAGTAAAGCCGGAGATGTACGCAGTTACATCACCGTGGTCGCGGAACTGCTGCATAATATCGAGTCCGTCGTCGAGGAAACCTCCAGGCGAGGAGATAAGCACATTGACAGGCTTGTCCTTGTAACGGGACAAAGCCTCTCGCACCGCAGTTTTGGAACAGTTCCAACAACCGATAGTAGTGTTAAGAATGAGATGATAGTTCATTTGCATTATAGTTTATGCAAATGAACGAAGTACAGGAAGATAGTAAAAAGACCTGCAAAACGCTTTACAGGTCCAAAATAGGCAATAATCCGTATGTATTGGAGTACTCAACAGAAAGAGTGGTACCCGACTTGTCGGTTACAACAGAAGGGTAATTTTCCTGTGTTGTTGTGATTGGATACGGCGCACGTTCAATACCCAACAGATATTTCTCACCGGTCACGGTTGTCAGCCTGTAACACAAATGCCTGTTTCCTACGAGAAATTGAGTCTTCAGCAATGCTGTCATCTTAATATTATATATAGTATTCTTCTTGACAACCTTGCTCGTGGAGGTTGCCGCAGAGAGCCCCACAGTATCAAGCGTCAAGAAATTACGCCACATATTCAAAAACACTCCTTTGCCTGGCACAACAGTTATGTCCTTGAGGAAACGAGCCTCAATAAATTCCACTTTGTTTATATTGTTCAGTATAGGCATATCAAATGTTAAATGTAGTTAATGGTTTATAACGGTAGTTAAACAAGAAAAAAGAGCTAGTTTGTCCTTATTTTTTTCTAGAAAAATTTCGTAGATCTATTCCTTTTTCAGTATAGGCCTTTCTTATCCGGAAATATTTCTGCCTGACCGTCTCAACAGAATCAAGAGATATACCGTGCATTTCACACCAGGCTTCAATATGCGTGTTTATACCCTTACCATCGTTTGAAAGAGTCAACATCGAAAGTTCCGCCCATAAGTTCTGGATGAACCTATCCTCGATAGCTTCGATGATAGCTTTCTTTCCGCTATTGGAAATGTAGTTGTAGTACTCAGCCGGTTTAGCTTTTGAATCCGGAATACAAATTGCTGTAAACTCACCGGCAGTATTGATTTCCACTGGAGCATCAGCCGGCCTACGTTGAATGAAGGTGCGGATAACGGCATTCTCATTGGAGTGATCAGGAAACACAACCGGTTCACCCAGAGAGTGAACAAGCCACTCTTTGAGATATGGTTTCAACTTGATGTAAATACAAAATTGGCTCATAACTATTGATTTAGTGAACAAAGATAACAAGTAAATAACCAAAATCTGCTAAAATAAACAGATTTTATTCAGACAGGTTTGGGTTTCTACATATTCTACATTTACTACTCTTTTATAATATATTGATATTAAACAACATATAAAATATGATATCTCTCTACAATGTAGGGAAAAGGCCTTTTTTGTAGAAAAAATGTAGTTGTAGTAAGATTTGTAGAATAATGTAGAACCGATGTAGCGGTATTACTACAATTTAACTTACTTATTATTAACCTTGTAGAATATGTAGAAAGTGTAGAAATGGTTTCTGCCCGAAAAAAACTCATTAAAGCGTGCAAAATAAAAGGGCGCTGTCTCCAGCACCCTTTGAACGCAAATAAGATAGGCTTCCCTATCCCTCTAATTCATAGAAATATCCCGTAACAAGTTTCTCGGTACCTTTGGTTCCGACTTGATACTCCAGTTTCTCACAGAGGAACTTCTTGTTACGGATGATGAATGTAGAGTTAACTTTCAACTGTTTATCAGTTACGAACTTTATACAGTATTTTACTTGAGTATCTATCTTCTTCAGATGTTTGAACACCTCGGAATAGAACGTGCGGAATGTGTACTTATGGCCGATTACAGTCCTATATGTAGAATCGATGTTCAGTGCCAGGCTCTCGTATGCAAATTTCTGAATGGTACCACCACCTGTGTATGTATTCGCCTGCCACTGGTCTTTGATATACCCTGCCGGGTAAAATAGGAAATTCTCCACCTGTGTCAACAAAGAACTCGGATATCCGTCATTGTAATCAGTCTCGGCACGCTTGGCCATACCGCCATCATACAGGCATATGGACATAATATCCTCTTTTGTGTCCACCTTCTCTGTTTCTCCTGATATCAATCCTGCAATGTATATGTTGGTCTCATTCTCAATACCGGCAGGGTCTGTGTTATCGGCCTTAACCAGATGAAAGCACGTTTTTGTATAAGAAACGGAACCATCCTCATTGTAGAAATTCACAACTGCGTCATTGACAGATTTAGCAGGGCATATCTTCAGTTCTATATCGATATCGCTCTTACCTTCCACTTTGATAAGATTTGCGAACTCATCAATAGCAATAGTCCTTGCGTGGTTGGTATATGTACGGCCCTGTCCATCAACATGGTCATAAAGTTCTATGATATATGAGTGGCCGCACACTTTGAATATTGTACCTTTATGCTTTAGAAGGCCTGTACTTGTCTGCCCGTTACCTCTGTCTTGAGAAAGTTTTGTGACAAGGTTCTGCAGGCCATAGGCAAGATCGGCCTCATTGTCGTAGGTTGTATCTACCTTGGCAGCTTCTCGAATATCATCATCGATGCGGTCATACACATCAGTAACCTCGGCATAACCAATATTGGCATTGGCAATATCGGTTGTTTCATCAGGATCTATCGATACCGAATACTCCTCGAGTACATTATTGACATACTCAATATTATCCTTAAAAAAGTCCGCTCTTGATTTGATGACGGTCTTTTTGGAACTCTCATCAATAAAGAACACAACAGCGAATAAGTTTTCAATTTCCTCAATGAACTGTGTGACAGTCCAATGAGGTAGCGCACGAGCTATGGCAGAACGGTTATTCGCTGTTACTATAACCAGGTGCATAAAGAATTCGTTATTACGCAGACAATTTTCTATAACAGGATATCCCAGGTTCTCAAAAACACGTTCTATCATCTGCACCAGATAGGGCTGTGCCGACAAATAAACCGTATCAAGGTTATTGATGGCCGGACATCTTTTAGAAGCTCCGCCATTGTCTGTATACGTTTTAATGCCAAAATTGTTACAAGTAATATCGTAGTTCTCATTGACACAAGGCAATGCCACCCAGTCAATGGGCGCTTCCTTTGTATTCTCGTTCCACAGATGTTTACAAAGATTCTTGTATGCGACCTCCACTCCTGAAGAGGACACATCTCTGCTAAAATTGCCGGCAATGTGCTCGGCCATGGAGCGCATAGTAAGGTCCGATGACGTAATCCCTGCAACATCATACCAGGTGCCAAGCGATAGCTCATCAATGAAACGGTTCTCATTTCTATTATAGAAATTAAGTTCAGAGTTACCACCCAGCAGCTGCACTTTTACAGCAGCATCCGTCACATTTGTAATGGTTGCGGTACCATTCAGGATATCCACATTATCAACGTTCAGCCTGGCCGTGAATGTGGTCTTCACAGCCTTTCTCTGGTCTTTGCGATACAAGTGCCCGAGAATTGCAATATTCTCAGGGCAAACAGGGAGTGTAACATCGTATGTATATGTTCCCGACTTTGTAAAGTAAGTGTTTTCACGCACAAACTTTATTGTATATTTCTCATCGATTACGGCTTGCTTGCCGTCCAGGAATAATGTTGTCATCTTTTCGGATTTTTCTTGAGTCTGTTATAATCTGAATATTTCTTGTCAAAGCCACGTTCACCGTCCATAACCATAAACGCCTCTATTCCTTCATCAAGACGCTCATTAAGCCGCTGAACGACCTTGGTATTACTGCTTATACTTCCGGCAACGGCAAGCAGCTCTCCGCTGTTCTGAACACTCTCGTTAGCAGTTGTACTTGTTGCCTTTACAACAGCACCAGTTCCGATGGCGTGAGAGACGTCATCGGCTGTAAGACTGCCGACAGTATTGTTGCGCTGGGCGTAATCGACCAAAGAAAAGAACGGAGATAAAACAGGATTTCTTGTAGCCTGCGCATTGGCCACAAACTCATTGGCGTGAACAACGCCGACCTCTTCACGGTCATCGGCCGATTTGCGTGTGAAACCACCGGTGTAATACCCAGCTTGCTGCGCCTGGTGCTGCTTTTGGATTGTTGCTATCTGAACAGCTCCGGCAGCAATTGCCATAGCAGCAGCAATCGGACCAAGCAGCCAATGCTCTTTTGAGGCCGAAGCATACGCATTTATAGCAGCGACAGCAGTCTGTGCGACGGCACCGGCTATCTCCATTTTCTGCGCTTGCTTGCTGTATTTCGTTTTTACCTTGGCAATCTCCTTCTCTTTCTTTTCCTCGAGTTGCTTTGAGCGGGTAGAGTTCTTCCCAGCTGCAGCAATCATCTTGTCGTATTTCTTCTCAATCTCCGAGACCTCTAAGTCACAACAAGCTTGCGAATATGCGGAGTACTGCTCAAGTGCAGCACCAGCTATAGCCCAGGTTGATTGGGCCACTGCACCAATCTTCTGCATACTGGAGATTGTCTTGTCAGTGGTACCCGACACAATGGCGTCAATCGACGTGTACATATTGGTGAGCATATCACCATATCCGCCATCGGAGAACTTTCCACCCTGTGTGTATTTTTCCTGTATGGCCTTGCGCAGCTGCTGGTACTCCTCTTCCTTGACAAGCCCGGCCTTGTGCATCTCATCGAGAGTGAGAAGCTCGGCCTTCATTTGTGTCTCGGCCGACGTGTTGGAATACTCCTTCCTCCACTGCTGGAGTCTCTCTGCATATTCCTTCTGCTTGCGCAGAGCTTCATCCGCCTCGGCCTGAGCTATCTGTTGCTCAATCTGGTGTGCCTCTTTCGACATTGCCTGTGCGCGGTAAAGCTCGGCTTTCCTGCGTAGGTAGTCAATGTTTATCTCAAAGAGGCGCTGGTCGCGCACCTTCTCATTTCCAAACAGAACATTGTTCGTGTTGTAGCAATCCTCGAGTACCAGGTTCTGCTCTTCACGCTGCTGACGTTCCAGGTCATCAAGTGACATGTTGAGCAATTCATTGTTGTGTCTTTCAAGTAGTTGCTTTTCTTTCTCAAGCAGCTGCAAATAACCGTTCTCTTCGGTCATATTACGTTGCTCATAAGCAGCCTGACAATCATCCAGATATTGCAGTTCTGCCAGATACAACCTTTCAATGTGTTGCTGATATGTTATTTCTCCTCGAGAATATGCCGCATCCTCAATGGCTCGTTGTCTTGCCCACTTCTCTTTGGCCGCCTGCTCTGCAAATGATATATCTTTCTTTGGATCATCATCTGGATCATCATCTGAAGGTCTTCCGCCCCCTCCGGAACCACCCCCACCATTAATGTTGGAGTTATTGGTTATCTCCTCGGCAAAGGAATTACTCAAGTCTTCGCCGTAAGCTCCAAATATCATTGCCTCCTTTTCGGCTATGGCATCAAGTTCCTCGTTGATATCCTTAAGGTCTTCTTTCTTAAAGTCCAACAATGTATTGTTAGAAACCGCTGAATATTGCGCCATTGTCATACCAGCGGTACCGTATGCCTGCGTTGTCGTTGAGTTCCCCCCGGATTCTATATTCCGTTGCAGTCTTTCAATTCGTGCGATATCAGCCTCAAGCTCCGCCTTTTCAATATTTAGGCGTGCTTTTTCGCCGCCCATCTCGGACAGCATATCTTTGGCTCCTTCAATCTCATATTTCTTGGTTAAAGATTTGAGATAATCGTCAAGGGCTTTTTTATTAGCCTTATACTGTCCAGTCGTTTCATCCAGTTGAGCATTATAACCAGGAATAATCTGGTTTAGGGCATTGACAGCCTTCTTCCTGTTCTCTAATGAGGCAGTTTCATCCTCGGCGACCTTCAGAAGAGCTTTCAGGCGACTCTCTTCTTCAGCAACCTTTTGTTTTGCATCATCCCTAATTTTTCCGAGTGCCTTTTCGCCCTCTGAAACTTTGCCCAATCGACGGTTATAATCAATCAAAAGGCTAACAATGGCAGTGAGAGCAACAATGGCAATACCCCAGGGGTTGCTCTTCATAAAAACTCCTATTTTCTTAAGAACCGCAAGAGATTTCTCCTGTAAGAAAAGTTTTGCTTTTTCCAAGGTGATTTCTTTGGCCGTAATAAAGTTCTTAGCCTTAATATAGCCTGTGTATAACAGGACTGCAGAACCTGTGGTAATTATTGTTACTTTGTATTTGCTAAACACTTCCAGCAACGCATTGAGAGTCTTAATCATCATCGTACCTGTCGATGTGAATGCTCCCATAATGGGCAGAAGCTTCTCTCCAAGGGCGACCTTAACCTCCTCAAGTTTCTTGCGCTTCTTCTCAAGCTTTGCTTCTTCAGTTGTGTTCTGCACATTTGACTCTTTAATCACTGAGGTTGCATCTTCATATGCTGCTTTTGCCTCCTGTTGCTTCTGCTTAACCAGTTCAATGTTCTTGGCCAATGTAGTAAGGGTTGCCGTTGCTCCATCTCCCTGAATATTCATCTCCTTAAATATCGGCGCGAGCACATCCATTTTGCCTAACGAATTAAGATGTTCCAGCAGCATCATGAAAGCAGCATTGATATCCGTCTTAACTAATTGTGTAAAACTGGATATCTCCAAGCCTGCGACCTGTGCAATCTTCGCTGGCTCTTGAAACATCTTATTAAGCAACCTTGATGTTGCTGTTGCCGACTTCTCAACATTTTGGCCATTGGCATCGAGTACGGCTCCGTATGCAGCAATCTGCGGAATGGTCATCTTGGCCATTGCGCCAATACCGGAAAGCCTGTTTATATATTCTGTAATATATGGAGCCTGCGCCACCATATTTTGCGACAAATCATTGACAACAGAACCAACGGCCATCATAGAGCCCTCAACGCCCAATTTGTCTTTGTCACCAAATATAGTGGAGAGTTTGAATATGGTTTCTGTTGCACCCTCACCGAGTTCATCAAGAGCAACATTGATTATGTCGGCTGCTTTTGCATATTGCACAAGTTCCTCGATGGAGCGCAAACCGCCTCGGCCACCTTCCTCGACGAGTTGATTAAGTTTTATTTTACTTGTGCGCGTGTCTAATTTGTCGAGTTCCCTGTTAAGGAGTTCTATCTGCTCGCGTGTAAGACCTGTATATTTCTGCACGTTGGCCATCTCCGCGTCAAGTTTAATGTATGCGTTTACATTGTCGCGCATAAACTCGGCTACAGAGTCTTTAACCTGTAGAACAGAGGCAGCAATCATAGAGAGGTCTCCGCCGATGTCGAGCATATCCTTCATTGATAGCCCGGAGTCGGTTACAACCTTTTGAGCATCATTCAACTCTTTAAGACGCATCTTGACTTTTTTCAGTTGCTCTTCATATTCCTTCCACTGCTCACTGCCAACCACTATTTTCCCGGAGTTCATCTCGGCATTTATCAGCTTCAGTGTACGTTGCAGTTCTTTAGGTGTTTGCAACGAGAGATTCTTCATAGCAGCATCAATGCGACCTATATTGGTCAGCATTGAGTCCATTTCCCTAATGGCCGGTTTGAGCTGCTTGTGCAATTTCTCGACCTGCTCAAAGTCTCCTTTCTTGGAGGCCTCGATAATCTGCTCTTTGAGTTCCTTGACTTTTTGCTTTACAGCCTCAAAATCCCTTTTAGCTTCCTCACTATTGACCTTGAGGTGTAGACTTGCGATATCTCTGATTTCTGACATATAGGGTAAGATTTTACCCTACAAATAAATAGCAAGAATGTTGAACAAAAAAAGACCGAAACATCACTGTTCCGGTCCTTGTTCTATGACTTTTTCTTTTTCGCTTCCTCAATATTTTTTTCCCACTTCTTCACAAACTTTGGTTCCCAATTGAAGACCGCAGAAACAAGAGCTATAGGAAACATCAACGCTATTAGCAGAAGGTTTAACAAGCCTAAAAGTATTGCCTTCCATTTGTATATTACAATGACAAGCAGCACACCTATCAGCCAATAGATGCCGTGCCCGGGAGCG
Organism: Bacteroidaceae bacterium; assembly: GCA_017536695.1. Lineage (GTDB taxonomy): Bacteria > Bacteroidota > Bacteroidia > Bacteroidales > Bacteroidaceae > HGM04593. The sequence goes on from JAFXGX010000016.1 coordinate 75,293, forward strand.
AATATAAAAGCGTATTGTATCATACTTCAATATTTTCTATATAATAACTAATTCCATAATATGCTATGCCACCATATGTCTTATCTGTACGCGTAAACACGTCATCATATACAAGGGCTTTACCATCTTTGTCAATTTTATCAAGACAATATTCAAATTCCTCTTTGAAATCTTCTCTAAAATATTCCCAAATGGCCGATTGCGCTTTGTCTCTATCGATGTAAACACCGAACACTTTGTGCATTATAGGTAGATATGACTTTTGGCATTCATCAAAAAATCTACGAGTATCAACAGTAACAACACATACTTTTTCCATAGTATTATATCTGTTGCAAAATTAACCAACTTTTGAAATAAAAAAAAGTGCCGGAGGTTTTTGTTTGCCCCCGGCACCTGAAGGGGGCGAGTTCCCAGGATTCCAAAAAGCGACACCAGTGCGACTACGATTATAGCGAAGGCTCTTCCCCTCGTTTATACCTTACGGTTTGAGTGCGAAAGTTCAGAAGCGTACACAGGTGCTACAGAATGTTCAACGCAGGCTCTTCCCTGACTTTATCCCCTTTTTACTCCTCTCCCTTTGTATCCCTCTCCTTTGCAATGAACTGCATATTCCAGTACCATTCGTAATCGTAATAGACAGTTTTGTAGCCAAGGGTAACCATTGCATTTGCGATATCATTGATTTCAAGTTCCACCATACCGCCGAGAGTAATTTTGATGTCCTCGCTTGAGAACTCAACTTCGCCGTCGAAGTTCTCCATGGGGCGGTAGTGTTCAAGGAAATCAAGCAATGGCGACATTCTCGCCGGGCTTGCCTCTCGCAATGCAGAGAGCTTATCCAGATACATATCCTTGCTCATAGCGTTACCTCCTTTCCGTTCATTACAAAGTAGCTAATCGGCATATTTATGCTGTTGTTATATACTCCTGTCACTTTTGAAATATGAAAGCGAACGACACTCGTTCCAAGCCCCCCTTCAACTTCGATGTGTATATAGTTATCGTGGTTTGTTGACACTCGGAATGGCTTTGTCCTCGGGTATAGGCCATTGGTGTATTCAACAGTCTTTCTAATGGTCTTCAATAGGTCATCAAAGTCTGCTTTGCTTGTCAGCAGACAGCCTTCGTAGTCTCTGCAGAACTTGCATATATCCTTTGCTTTGTTGTTAATTGGGGACATGGTCTCCACTTGTTGCACCAGGTAAATCATTTGCCTACCTCCTTTCCTGTTGCAAGTGCTTCGAGAGCCTCCTTGATTGAATGTTTATCATAGTCCTTGTTGGTAAACAGCAGATAGCTGATGTAGCCAGCACCGATGCCGAGAACAATGCTCCAGCCGCTTTCTAGGAACAGACCGAACACGAACATCAATGCTCCGCACAGTGCGAGGCTTGCCGAGAGGAACAGACCAAGGCCGTGTTCAACGATAAAATGTAACAGATTACTGCGGTGCAGAGTCGCTACCGGCTTTTTTGTGTGCACCTTGCCGCCGATGGTGGCCGATGGTGCCGGGATTGAAATTGTTTTCATTGTGTAGGTTTTTGAGCATATAGGCAGAAAAAGAACGGCTGCCATCTCCCGTTGCTCAAAAACCTACACAACACATTGGAGTGATGGGAAGATTTCGGGAGAGGCAGCCGAAGGCTGTATATAATATTCGTGTACGAGCAAAGCTCTGGGCATAAAAAAATACCCTTTTCGTGGGCATCTGCCACCCTCCAGAATAATATGTTATGTAATGTTTTTGAGCACTACAAATGTAGCGCAAAGATTTGAATAAACAAAAAATCAGCGAGAAAAAATCTCGCTGATTTGAAAGATTTTATTTCAAATCTCGCTTTTGGGTTATGCCTTCTTTTATCTCTGAGTCATCTTCAACCTCTTTGTACAGCAGCCAGTGGATGACTTCCTTGCCGCCGATAGAAACAAAATAGGCTGCCTTGAACTTCCATCCGAACTGTGACATATAGTTCATAGCGTCCACCATGGAGTTGAACTTGATAGGTTTGCCACTGTCGTCAACAAGCATATCACGGTTATCTCGGCCCCAAGGATTTTTTTCCTCTCCAAAATCAACCTCAACCTTAACTTTTGAACCACTGATGTTTGATGTACCCAACAATTCACAATACACCTCTCGCGCGTTTGCTGCAAATGCGAAGCACACCAGCAGCGAAACAAAAAGAAACATTCTCTTCATAAATATACGATTTTAATTGTTAATGTGGCTGTAAAGATAATAAAAACCCCTCAACATAAATGCTGAGGGGCGGTGTAAAGATTGAGTTTTTAGAATTGAGCCGCAGAAAGCTCTGCGCCTAATCTATGAATGTAGTCTCTGAGCTTGTCATATTGCTTCTGTGATGCGTGCGAGATACCGGAACGGTAACGGCGCATAAGTGAAGGATTGATACCCACACGGCGGGCCACCTCGGTCACATTAAGCATTTTGTAATAGTCAAAGAATGATGCGATATCGTATTTGAAACAGAACTCAAGTACCGGAGTCTCCTTGCCTTCCTCTTTATTGAGTTCCTTTATTTCCTCATAGGCTACAAGAAGATCGTTCTTGGCCTCTTCGGCTGTATCGCCGTAGCCCATCAGGCCGAAGCCCTCGATATCATCTGCCATATAACAGCTGAAACCACCGTCATTGGCAACCTCGATAATAACAGTAACCTTTTTCATACGAACAAATATTTGATAATACTATAATCATAAACAAAGATTGAGACACAAAGAAATCACAATTACAAGTTTTTTTAAGAGCAGGAGGGATTAAATCCCTGCCTGCTTCTTAATACTCTTCTCCGTACCTTTCGGTATTTCTTTTGCTCCGTGACGCGGTACCGGAAATTTGCAGTTCGTTATCGGACTGAACCAGATATCGTGCCTTGAGCCATTGCGGAGAATGTAGCAACCTGCGTTGAGCAGTGCTGCGGTCAATTCACTTGTCTTCATAACTTCAATGATCTCAATCTTTACGTCAACAAAGGTAACACAATCGTTACTATTATGCAAATATTTGAGTAACTTTTTTGTTACTTTTTTAATTTTTCCTCCAAAATCGACTTTATTTGACATAAGATAAGGAATATATAGCACAAGACAAGGAATATCACGGAAAGCAATAACTCAACTTTACCAATCCAGTCAAAACAATAGGCAAGCATAGCAGCTATGATTGCCACAAAAATAGATTCGGAATAATCCCTCATTATACTTTTCATCGTTCAATTCATTTAATTATAAACGTGCCCCAAGCCATATCGATGTGGTCTGCTATCATTTGGGCAAGCATTGACTGTATGATTCTCTTGATGTAATATTTATCACACCAAATCAGGTCTTCGGCCTTGTAGATAATTTTCTTGTACCCTAATGAAGCCAACGGCTCATTCTTTTTGCCGACTTTCATACAGCAGATGTAGAGCAGATAAGTCCCTCTAAATTCTATATCAACATAAAGAATAGGGTTGATATACCATCTAAAGGTCTGCCGTTTGACCTCCTCGAAGCCAAGTTCGAGAACTGTCTTTTCAAATAGTTTGAATTCTTCTAATACTGTCATAAGCTGTTTTTTTTGAAAAATCCCCCGGGGGCTTCACAGCAGCCAGGGGAAAGGGGATGTTGAATTAAAATTATGATGAGAAAGTTTTTATTTATCCTTGAATTCATCCTCCTGCGCAAAGATGTCGGAGACTTCAAGGTTGATGTTATAATGCGTGGTCAGTAAATCGTAGTCGAAGGCCATTGCCATATCGACAGTCTGCTTATAGGTGGTAACGTCTCGGCCGTGTTCATCTTTCTTCACGGTGATGTCAAAGACTCCTTTGCTCACATTCTTGAAGCGGACACTGTTCTTCGTGCCGATGAACTCTGGGGACTTCTCAAGGTAGAACTTGAGAGAGCCTTCAGGCAACGAGGTCTCGCCGACTGCGCGCGCCTCCTTTTTGTAGAGCTGGAAAATGCGGCTCTTGCGGAGTAGCAGAATACGTTTCTGCTCCTTGAACTGCATTTTGACAGCCGGGGAGTTGCAGGAGAACTCATTGACATAGACAATACGATAGTCGCTTTCGTTGTAGATATCGCCATTCTGACGGAGGTATGCAACCAAATCCCAAAATTTGCCCAGTTCGTTGTTGCTCTTGCACTCGCTGTTCTGTCGCACGATACCCTCAATGGTTATCTTCAACATATCGTTATATGTGAACGGAAGTTCAAGAACACCGGACAGAGTTCTGAAGGCGGCCAATGGCACCACCCAGTTGCGGAGTATGCGGTCTTCAATGCGTGCCTGTTCGAGTTGTCCTGTGATATCGCTGAAGGCACTCTTGTAGTTGCCGTCATATTCCGCCTCGAACTTTTTGCGGTGTGAGAGGATCTGCAGTGCGAGGTGCGAAAGTCCTTTCTTGCGTTCCTCGAGCAGATCATTGAACCGGCGCTTTGCCTCTGCGGTGAACTCGCTGGTGTCGAATGTCAGGAATATCATACGGCTGAAGAGTGCGATATCTGCAGTGGCCATCTCCTGCCCGGACACGATGACACCGCAATCGACTGCGGTAGTCTCTCTTTTTTTGTCTCGGTCCATATTCATTCTGGTGCGGCCGGTACCGTCCCAAATGGCCTTGAGAAACTCGCGCTTCTCGAGCTCAAGGTCATTGCGGTACTCATCAAGGTGTACAAGGGCGTTGGCACACTGTGCGACAGTGTCACCGAGTGAGGCCTTTGATGAACTGTGGAGGTTTGGCGGTTTATTCTCGATGACAAAGAATGACATCAGCGAGGTGCCCAGTTCTGTCTTACCGGAGCCTTTCGGACCGAAGAGATTCAATATAGGGAATTGTGACTGTGATGTGACAATGTCACGGAACAGTGCTGCCAGGAGGAAACCGATGCCTATTTTGGCGTTGTTCCCGAAAACAGCAACAAGTTTCTTGGAGTAGTCCAATAGTGATATCGCTGAATAGCCGAGGTGTACGAACCGGCGTTCAAACTGGAAGAGCTTCTGCTCATCAGCGTATATCCTGGAGAATGCCGGCAGATAGAAATTGCGCTCGTCATCGAGGCGCACAATGCCGTATTCATCGGTAGTGTACCATTTCTTGTCGGCATATATACCATTGCCGTATGCAAAAAAGCCCTGCTTCTGCCAACCTAACTGCACTATCTCAAGTGCGGTCTCTGTTTGCTCATAGAGGAACATCTTCAACTTTGTGAGTTGTTCCTCCTTCGCCAGCCAGATGTAGTTTCCGAGGCCTTCAACCTTTTGCTTGAACTTGGCCAATGAAACGAGGTCTTCTTGCTTCAGTTCAATTATTTCCTCCTGGCGGTTGGCGTTGCGGATCTTGTAGAGTCGTTTGGGTGATATAGCGTCTTTGATATGGAACATTGGTTCCATTACAAAGTTGCTCCATTGGTAGTCGCCTTGGCTTGATACTGAAAAATAGCAGTTGTTCTCCTCATAGAAACCGTATCGGTCAAGCAGTTCCTTGTCGAGCGTCTTGCCCTTCTTCTTGGACTGCTCGCGCGAAGCTTTCTTTGCGGCATTGATAGCGGTTGCCCAGATGTCCTGGGGTGCATAGTTCTTCAGCTGCTTGAGGTACATTTTCTCGAGTACAGCGTCATCGATGTGCGCGATGAACTCTGCCACCTCATCAATGATAACCTTATGCTCCTCGGTTGTTGCCTTTGGATTCCAGTTCTGCTTGACATACCATAGGATGAAGTCCTGTTTCTTCTGCAACAGTCCTTGCCATATACCTTTGTCTGTTATATAACTGTCGGGGTCGGCCTTTGCCAAAGGTATATCGATGTCGCTTTCTTCACCTGTAAGCGTCTTGCTTATGTGTATGACGGAAACCTTAAAGCCCATGGAGAGTGCCAAAGCACCGTGCTTGAGTACCGACTTTATTCCGGTACCGTAAGGTTCGCCGGCCGGCGGCACATCGATATCAGGAATAAAGCAAAGCGAAGAAACACTTTTCTTCAGTTGCTGCAGCTGTGCCTTAGTCCAGGCAGAACCTAAGGGGGCAACAGCGTTTTCCACGCCTATTGCTTGCAGACGCAATACATCAGGCGCACCTTCGACCAAATAGAAAGTTTCCTCTTTGATACCTTGCTTCAGTGCAAGGTTTATGCCGAAAATCGAGTTCTCTTTGTCGTATATGGCCGAAGCATAACTATTGAGATACTTCGGGCCGTCTTCGCCGAGATTACGGGCTGTAAAGCCTATGACACGCGAGAACTTGTCGCGGATAGGTATCATTATCCTGTTGCGAAAGAAATCGTATATGCGGCCTTTTTCCGAGCGTTTCAGCAGTCCCATCTCAATCATCAGCTCAATGGAGTAGCCTTTTTTCTCGGCATACTCCTTGAGGCCGTCCCACTGACTGCCGGCATAACCTATGCCGATGAGCTGGCAGAACTTCTCCGGCCATCGTTTGAAGGCATAGTCCCTGGCAGCAATGTTTTCCGGGTACTGCAATGCAAGGTTGCCCACATAGTATTGTACGGCCATATCGTTGATAGCGCGCATAGAATCACGCTTTGCCTCTTCCTGCTGTTCCTGTGGTGTCAATTGCCGTTCCTCGCTATGGATATCAATATTGTAGGTCTTGGCCAGTTCCTTGACAGCTTCGGGGAATGACATCGCTTTGTACCGCATGAGGAACCTGATGGCGTTACCGCCCTCTTGACAAGCGCCGTAGCAGAACCAGGTCTGCTTTCGTGTATCCACAATGAACGACGGTGTCTTCTCCTGATGGAACGGACAGCAGCACTCAAAGTGTGCGCCTTTTTTCTTCAGTTGAACTCCACAGGATTCGATAACATCCACGATGTCCGCTCGAGCAAGGACTTGCTCTATGCTTTTCTCATCAATCATATTATAAGTGCTTTGGTGTACAAAGGTCTAACTTGCAGACCTTTGTACAAAAGACAAAACTTAATTAAAAACGGTCTCATCCAGAACATTCTGAATTGCCTCCAGAATGTTCTCCGTTTTGTATTCCCTGGTGTTGAATACGACAGCATTATAGCCGTTCTCCAGCGTATTCTCGACACCTGTAACGTGGAAATGTTTTTCCATCGCCTCTATGAATGGCATTTTCTCAAATGGGTTGAAACTTGTCTTGAGCATAAAGCCGTTGAGTGTCTGGTGTAAGGAACATTTTACTCCGTTCTTTTCTAAATGTACTATCATAACTCAGCAATTTTTCGTTTGACAATATCAAAAGCTTCCTTTTTTTTCATTAGAAAGCATTATCTGTTGTTTGCTCAAATTAGATATTAATGCAATAACGGCCTCACTTTCTGTAAAAGGCATTATGTCAGCATAGTATAAATAACCTGCTAGTAAAGACGCATAATTTCTCTTAAGACGCCCTTCTGCGTTAGGATACGAGGCATTAATTATTATTTCAGCTTTTATAGCCGATCTAAGAAAGTGAAAAATGCTTGATCTGAATTTAAAAAATCCAACTTCTGCGTTTTCACGAATATAGAGTAATGCCTTCAATGCATTCCTTGCATCATAATTATCATGTATATGAAGGTAAAGATTATCAAGTTCTATATGTATGGTTCGTGAATACAATGAAACATCATTGCTCAAGTCTTGTTCCCCTGAAATAATAAGATGTTTCGAATGAAAAGGATCATGAGCAGATTTTATAATTTCTTTCCATTCTGTGGTCAAAGGTTTATTGATATCATCAATATGAAGTATTTTTGTATAGGTATTTTGTTCCCTAAGGCAAGCACGAAAAGACTCATATTTAACATTTTTAAAATTGGCAAATTTGCACTCTTTATTTTCGTAAAGGTGTAACATTGACTTTACAAACTCAGTCTTACCAGATGCTTTTACACCTGTAACATATAATATTGGATTTTGCCAATAATTCTCAATATTAGGTAGCATAGTTTTCGCCAAGTAACAAAGTCCAATTATTCCACAATTGCCAAAGACATGTTTAAATTCTTTAAGGTAGTGTATCATATTATTTCTTTTTAGCGGTTATTATAATTCAGCAATATTTCGTTTGACCATATCAAAAGCTTCCTTATCGTGATATTTAAGTAAAGCAAGCCCATGAGCAACAAATTGCCGTCCCAAAGTACTTGCAAGAGGGTAATGTAGCCGGCTAGAAAATTCTGCCAGCATATCATCAAACTGTTCTTCAGTACAATCTACTTTAATTTTGCAGTTATTACTAATGTCAGTGAATATGAAAAAACTAACACCTTCTGCCTTAAGTTCTGAAGCAAAAGTCTCAAGTTTAGCAGCAACGCTTTCTATCTTTTCACTACGCGCCTTTTCTCTACGAAGCATTGCTTCATAAGTGCCAGGCTTAAGATTAGAGGTTGTACCTTGTAAAATTCTTTTCTTTTCCTGTTTCATAGTTCTTTTGAAAATTTAGCGATTATTTGATTTGTGCGTGTAAGTTTGAGCCTGGTCTTTATATTGGCAATGTGCCTTTTTACGGTATGCGGCGAGATATGAAGTTCCTCGCCAATCTCCTCGGCAGTAAAGCCCTCACACAGTAGCTTTGCCACCTGGTTCTCACGTTCCGACAACTTGGAATCAAGAGTCGGTTTGCAGATAATGCACTCAAAAGGACACTCGCCACGCAAGGGGCAGCGCACATCTTCAAAACGAAGATGACCGTTTGCATTGACATCCAACGAGAGTGCGTCATATTCTCCGAAGTTGCAACGAATGAAACGATGGACCATTCTAAAATGGTAATAGTTCTTGTTCAACTCCGAACGCGAATACAATTCCGAAAGAGCTGCAAATGCTGCCGGATACAGTTCTTGTATCAAGGTTAGCATATCGGCTATGAGAGCCGTGTCACTCTCTTTAAGCATGAACATAGGTTCATTCAGAGGTTTACAGCATACCTGTCCGTCGGGCGTGTTATAAAATTCTATATTCCTAATCATACCTGTTTGTTGATTATCTTTTCCTGAATAAGAATTTCCTCAGCCTGCTTAAAACCTCGAGTAGAGATTTTTTTTATAAACGCAGTGAAACCGAAACCGCAGAGCTTACAGACCGCATAAGCGAAATCTGTTTTTTCTGAAGGGCTTAATGTTTTGTAGTAATCCTTAATAGCCATTTCTGTTATTTTTATAGGTTATTTCTTTATGTCTTGCAAAAAAAGCCATACATTTGTCTGGACAAAAGTATATGAAACATTTCAAAAATCTGCTATTTTTAACAGATTTATTGTGTTAATAAAACTTAATTTGACATATTATATGTATAACGGAGCGATTATCAAAGCATTACTAAAAGAACGAAACCTAAAGATTAAAGACCTTTTGGAAGAATTAGACATGAATACTGGCGGAGGATTACGTCCATTGGCCGAAGGAGACCCTAAAGCAAGTAAACTTGAAGAAATAGCAGATTTCTTCGGCGTGTCAATAGACACCTTTTTCATCAGGAATAAACAGCCTCACATAAGCGTAGTGGGAAATAGCAACAATGTGGCCTGTTTAACAATAGGAGCATTGGAAGAAAAAACAGCAAATTTACAGGCGTTAATCGAGGAAAAAGATAAGCGCATTGAGCTTCTTGAGACAGTCAATGAAATGTTAAGAAAGGAGTTAGACGACATAAAAAGCAAGATTACGCCCGGACAAGTTACGGACAAACCAACGAAATAAATGCAATGGCCATTATGTCCAAGTTCCTAAGTAATAGCGGATTGATATTTTCCAAGAATTCAAAAATCAAACAAGAAAATCCCTCCCTCTCCGCAAGAAACAAGAGAACTGAAAGTTCTCTTGTTTTGTTTTATGCCCGGCTGAGAGCTCGCTCACAAGGCGGGTAGAAAACGGCTCACCTGCAAAGTCTGGGGGGCTAAGCAAAAAGTTTAGTCAATCTATAGAAGAAAAACTTTAAATCCGTTACACCTCTTAGTTGTGTCCTAAACGCCTTAATCTTTGCATTAAAACTTTCCGCAAAAGCATTGGTTG